>NZ_JAGDWY010000053.1:16204-19052 GCF_023256235.1 Desulfurella sp. | reverse complement strand
AAAGCCGTTTTTATAGTCATTTATAAACCTATCAATTACTGTTTTTTTAAAATAATCTTTAGTATCAAGTGTGTAAAAGTCAATGTCATATTTTTTAAATAGATCAATAACTTCTTTTGAAACTGTATTTTTACTTGTTAGTACTAAATTAATTGCTATAACTTTGTAGCCTTTTTCTGATAAATAAATAGCAGAAAAAGTACTATCTATTCCACCGCTTACACCAATTAGTACGCTCTTCATCAACCTAACCTCGAGTTCTACATTCTGTCGTTAATTATGATACCATACAAAAAATTATATTGCAAAAAGTATAAAATTTTTTATTTTTTGTTTTACTTTTGAAACATTTTATGCTAAATAAAAAAAGCCAAAAATTATTTTGAGTCTGAGAGTTTTCCTTTACCAAAATCTGTATTTAGAGAATTTTATTCACAGTTGATTAAGCTTTCTGGTTTTGGTCTTGGAGGTATATTTGTTTTATCTGGTAAAAAAGCAGGTTCTAAAGCAGCTGCCTATCTAAAAAGTTATATTGGAGAAAATTTAACAAAAGAAGAAATTAAAGTATGTGTAATTGCTGCGCTTCAAGCTTATAACCAAAAAGTAATAGAATTTAATTTAGAAGAAAATTTTGCCTTAATTAAAATTGACAATTCTATTTTTGCTGATGGTATAACAAGTAAAAAACCGGTTTGTTTACCACTTGGAGGAAGTCTTGCTGGTATGTTGGAAATTTTTATGGGTGGTAATTTTGAGCCTAAAGAAATTGAATGTAAGGCATGTGGAGCAAAATATTGTGTTTTTGAGTTAAAAAGAAAAAACTAATTAATCGCTTAAATGAGGGGGTAAGCGATGAATTTACATGCTGAAAAAATAAAAATGCAAAGAAAAAAAGTTGGTATGACAATTAAAGAACTGGCAAAAAAAATTGGCTATACCGATGCTTATATTTCTCAAATTGAAACAGGGAAAGTTATACCATCGTTTAAAGTATTAAAAAAGATTGTAGATACTCTGGATTTAAGTTTTAGGGATATTATAGTTTCCAATAATACCCAAGATGAAAAATTTTTTTTCAAAAAAAACGAATATTTAAAAATAAGACGTCAGAATAATTATATTGAAGAAAAATTATTATGCTCAAATCTTTCTTTTAAAAGAATGCAACCAACATATAAAATTATCAAACCAGATACTGAATATAGAATTGATTTAAAACCAAAAGAAGAAAAATTTGGGTATATTCTAAAAGGCACTATACAGATGCAATTAGATGATAAAAATGTTGTTTTAAATGAGAACGATAGCTTTTATATAAATTATTTGAATTATATTGTGATTAAAAACATTAGTTTAATAGATGTAGAATTAATTTGCGTGGATTCACCACCAAATATTTGAGGTTTTATGGATAGTATCATTTTCAAAAAGGATCAATCTATAGGCACGATAATACTTAATAAACCTAAACAATTTAATTCGTTTGATATGGATCTTGCAACTGATTTAAATAGTGTACTTAAAGAATTAGACAAGGATGATGCAATTAAAGTAATTATAATACAGGGAAGTAAAAAGTATTTTAGTATAGGTATTTCTTTAGAGGAATTGCAAAGCAGAAACGCCATACAAACAAAGGAATTTGTATATGCTATGAATGAGTTTTATCATACAATACATCATTTAAAAAAACCTACGATTGCAAGCGTTAGTGGATATGCTGTGGCTAATGGTGCAGGGCTTTTATTTGCATGCGATTTGGCTGTATGTTCAAAATCAGCTAAAATTGGCATAACTGCAATTAATGTTGGACTTTGCGGTATTGGACAAGCCTGCCTATTAAACATTCGTTGAGTAAAAAAATAATAATGGAAATGTTATTGACGGGTAAAGTAATAAATGCTTATCAGGCAAAAAGAATGCTTTTGGTAAATAAAGTTGTTGAAGGTAAATTGCTTGAAGAAGAAACATATAATATTGCTTTAAATATTGCACAAAAAAATCAAACTGCCATTGAAATAACTAAAATTGGAATGGAAAACCTTATTGATATGGAATTTGATAAATCAATTGACTACTCAAGCGATTTATTCAGTTATCTAGTAAATCTGCAGCAAACAATGGATACTTTAGCTAAAAAAATAAATAAAAAAAGAGGGGGTAATAAATGCTAAGAGTAAGGGATAATCCTATTTAATTAATAAGCAGTATTATTAAAAATATCCAAAAATAGTTTAATAGCCAAAAGGAGGGGTAATGGCTTCAAGAGGAATAAGAGAATTTGATGCTAAGAGGATTTTATTCAAAAATTGGAAAAATTATTTTGATGACACATTTATTTATGATTTTAAATCTGTTCTTGTAACACAAAATACTAATTTTGATGAAAAAGTCCTAGAAAATCCATGGTTAAAAGAAGTACCTTTGGTAGTCAAACCTGATATGTTATTTGGAAACCGTGGCAAATTAGGTCTTGTATATTTTAAAAACAAAACACCAGGTGATGTATTTTTAAAAGACGTTATTAATTGGGTAAACCAAAAAAGTAAGCAAAGTATCAATATAAAAGGTATAAAGGGTTATTTAACTCATTTTCTTATTGAACCTTTCTTAAAGCATTCAAGTCATGATGAATCATTTGTAGCTTTTTCAATGGATGAAGATGCAGATACCGTTTATATGTCAGCGTATGGTGGTATTGATATAGAAGAGCACTGGGATAAAACTACCTGTTGCAAAATACCTGTTTTTGCTACAAAAGAAGATGTTAATTCAATTATAAATTCAAATATACCAGGTGAAATTAAAAATAAATCAGTTTATGCAGAATTTGTAGTGCGTGCTTATC
>NZ_JAGDWY010000053.1:14066-16194 GCF_023256235.1 Desulfurella sp. | reverse complement strand
CTTATCAATTTTTTAAAGATTTACATTTTACTTATTTTGAAATAAATCCATTAGTTATTTTTGATAATAGAGTTTTTGTCCTCGATTTAGTAGCGAAAATTGATGATACTGCAATGTATTTAGTGGGAAAAAAATGGGGTGATATAGATTTTACGCAAGGTTTTTCCAGAGCATTGAGCAAAGAAGAAAAGTATATTAAAGAACTTGATAAAAATTCTGGTGCGTCATTAAAACTTACAATTTTAAATCCAAAAGGAAGGATATGGTTATTAATTGCTGGTGGTGGAGCATCTGTTGTTTATGCTGATGCAGTTGCAAATCTTGGATATTCAGATGAGCTTGCAAATTATGGAGAATATTCCGGCAATCCATCCAGGTCTGAGGTAAGAGAATATACAGAAACCATTTTTCATTTAATGACAAAAGAAAACACAGATAATCAGGAAAAAATTTTGCTTATTGGGGGTGCTATAGCAAATTTCACAGATGTTTCCACAACATTTGATGGCATTATTGATGCATTTGTAAAATATGCTGACAAATTAAAACAAACTGGTATAAAAATATATGTTAGAAGGGGTGGGCCTAATTATTTACAGGGTTTAAATAAAATTAAACAGGCTGCTTTTGATTTAGGATTGGATATAGAAGTTTATGGGCCAGAAGTGTTTATAACAGATATAGTTGATAGAGCTATTTTAAGTAAGGAAATTGAAAGTGGGGTGAGAAATGAATCAAGAATACATATTATTTGATAGAGATACACAAGCGATATTTTGGAATTTAAATGTTGATGCAATACAAAGGATGCTTGATTATGACTATATGATAGGCAGAAATCCAAGCGTTGTAGCAATTGTTGCACCAGGTTCGCAAAGGAATTTTGAAAAATTCTTTTATGGAGACAGAGAAATTCTTATACCCATATATGATAATTTAAAAGAGACTTCAATTATGTATCCAAAAGCGAGTGTTTTGTTAAATTTTGCTTTTTTAAGAAGCGCATACGATGTTACAAAAGAAGCACTTTTACATACAAATATTAAGGTAATAGTTATAACAGCAGAAGGTGTTCCGGAGAGATTTGCAAGAGAATTATCAATTCAAGCTAAAAAATTAAATAAATGGATAATAGGACCTGCCTCTGTAGGTGGTATAAAACCATATGCTTTTAAAATTGCAAATACAGGAGGCGCTGTTGAAAACATAAAACTAGCAAGACTATTTAAAGAAGGAAGCGTAGGCATAGTTACTCGCTCTGGTGGTTTGTTAAATGAACTTTTTAATATTGTATCTAAGTATACTGATGGAGTAGCAGAAGGTATAGCAATTGGGGGCGATAAATTTCCAGGCACAGATTTTGTTGACCATTTAATTAGATTTGAAAAAAATCCGAAAATTAAATTTTCTATAATACTAGGGGAAGTTGGCGGAAAAAGCGAGTATAAAGTTATTGAGGCCATAAAAAACAAATTAATAACAAAACCAATAATTGGATGGTGTATTGGAACAGTTAGCGATTATTTTGGAGGCTCAATACAGTTTGGGCACGCACGTGCAAAAGCTGATAAGGCATCTGAAAGTGCTATCCAAAAGAATAAAGCAATGAAGGAAGCTGGTATCTTGGTTCCAAATAGTTTTAATCAATTGCCTTATCTTGTAAAAGAACTTTACGAATCTTTGATAGGCAACACTACAGATGATTTAAGCACAAATATTATAGATTAGCCATTGGATTGCGAAACGTTGATTAAATCAAAAAAAGCAAGAAAAAAGACGCATTTTATTTGTACCATATCAAACGATACAAAAGAAGAAATTACATATTGTAATATGTCAATAACCGATATTTTAGAAAAGAAATATACGATATGTGATATTATCGGCTTGTTGTGGTTTAAACAAAAGTTTCCTGTATGGGCAAGCAATTTTATAGATTTAATTATAAAGCTTACAGCTGATCATAGGCCAGCTGTAAGCGGCGCCCATAATACTAGAGTTACAGCTAGAGCAGGAAAAGATTTAACTGCCAGTATAGCAAGCGGTATATTAACTATAGGACCCAGGTTTGGTGGCGCAATAGATGCAGCTGCCAAATATTTTAAAATGGCATATGAAAACAAAATGG
>NZ_JAGDWY010000053.1:8180-14056 GCF_023256235.1 Desulfurella sp. | reverse complement strand
TTTTCATTCATTTAGCTATAAACTTATGCAGAAAAAGGGGTTTAATTGGATTTATAACCACAGATTATTACCCAACAGCTACTGGGGGCACTAAATTACGTACTGATATAAAAAATAAAACAAGCGTGGTACAGATTATCGATTTTAATGAATTTAAAGTGTTTAAATCGGCGTTAGGCCAACATAACATGATAACAATATTAACTAAAACAAAAAACTATAATAAACCTGCCAAAATTATTATTGTAAAAAAGAAAGGTAATGCTACATTAGAAAGCTTCTATAAAATAATAAATGGTAATGATGATGAAACTGAATATAGAAACGTAAATCAGGATGATCTTTTTGAAGGCTCAGATAACCAAATCAGATTATTGGGTGGTTCTACGTCAAATTCTGAATCAAAATTAAAAGAAATATTTCAAAAAATGCTTAAAGGTTCTAAAAGATTGGGGGATATATGTAATGTTAATCAGGGGATAGTAAGCGGCGCGGATAAAGTTACTAAAAAACACATATCTAAATACAAAATAGATGCTAAATTAGGACAAGGAATATTTGTACTTTCTGATAAAGAAATTGATAATCTAATCCAAAATGGGACATTTAATGCTTTTTTTGTAATTGGAAGAACTATTGGTATGATCGGCCATTATTTAGATGAAAAACGTTTAAATATGCCATTGTATCGCCATCCAATAGATGATATCTTATATAAGGAAGAAACGCCGGTTGAGTATTAACTATAATAATGCTGAAAATTTAATTAATTATGCAAAAATATATATTTTTTAAGTACTAATTTAAAATTTGCAAAAAAATTTAATTTATGGTATTTTGTATTTAGTTAGTTGTAAGGAGGGAAAAGTGGATATCAAAACACTCAAAGATATTATTAAAATTGTAGAGAATAGTCAGTTTGTAGAGTTTAGCTACAAAGATGATGAGCTTGAAATTACACTTAAAAAGAAAGAAGCATTCCCTGAAAGTGTTGCAGGACAGGATAATCTTAGGGTTACCGAAGTAGTTTCACAATATCCAACACAATCTATAGTTGCAAAAAGTACTGAAGAATCAGAAAAAGACCCTAATTTAATTGAAATCAGATCGCCTATGGTAGCAACATTTTATAGAGCACCAGCTCCAGATGCAAAGCCATACGTTGAGGAAGGACAAAAAGTAAAAAAAGGCGAAGTGCTTTGCATTTTAGAAGCAATGAAAATAATGAACGAACTTGAGGCTGAGTTTGATTGTACTATAGAAAAGATTCTTGTTGAAAATGCCCAAAAAGTAGAATTTGACCAACCTTTATTTTTAGTAAGAAAGGGTTAATTGTAAGGTATGTTTAAGAAAATATTTATTGCAAATAGAGGAGAAATTGCTTTAAGGATAATTAGAGCTTGCAAAGAGTTGGGCATTAAAACTTGCATTGGTTATTCTGTTGAAGATAAAGATTCTATTCCTGTAATGCTTGCAGACGAGGCTATCTGTATAGGTCCAGCTCAGTCAATGCAAAGCTATCTCAATCTATTTTCTTTAGCTCAAGCAATTCATAATTCTGGAGCTGATGCTGTTCATCCCGGGTATGGTTTTCTAAGTGAAAATCCAACATTTGTTAAGATTTGTAATGATTTAGATGTAGTTTTTATTGGACCGGATAAAGAAACAATCGCTCGTCTTGCAGATAAATCAAAAGTGAAACAGATATTGAAAGAAAACAACATACCTACAATCCCTGGTAGTGATGGTGCAGTGAAAAATCTTGATGAATTAAAATCTGTAGCAAATACAATAGGTTATCCTATACTTCTTAAGGCATCCTGGGGTGGCGGTGGTAGAGGCATGAGGGTTGTTCGTAGTGAAAACGAATTAGTTAATGAATTCAATGCTGCTCAAAGTGAAGCCAAAAGTTCATTCGGTAGAGAAGATATATATGTTGAAAAATTTATAGAACATCCAAGACACATTGAGGCTCAGGTCATTGGAGATAAATTTGGCAATATTGTGCATGTTGGAGAAAGAGATTGTACACTTCAAAGAAGGCACCAAAAGCTGCTTGAAGAATCTCCAAGTCCCTATTTAGATGAACAAAAAAGGGCAGAATTTTTAGAAACTGCTGTTAGGGCAGCTTCAATATTAAAATATTGGAATGCAGGAACACTTGAATTTTTATTTGATGAAGAAAAAAATTTTTACTTTATTGAAATCAATACGCGTATTCAAGTAGAACACCCCGTAAGTGAAACTGTTTACGATGTAGATTTAATAAAAGAACAAATTATGGTTGCTTATGGTTATGAATTATCATTTAAACAAGAAGATCTAAAACCAAAATGTTGTGCAATGGAATGCCGAATAAATGCAGAAGATCCGGAAAAATTTATACCTTCGCCTGGTAAAATTGAATTTTTATTTATACCCAGTGGTGCTCACACCAGATTAGATTCGCATATTTACTGCGGTTACAATGTAAGTCCATACTACGATTCCATGATAGCAAAATTGATAATAAGTGGTAAAACTCGTGAAGAAGTTCGCACAAGAATGTTAAATAGCTTAAGCGAATTTAAAATAGAAGGTATAAAAACAAACATAAAGTTTTTCCAAAAACTATTATCTTCTCAAGATTTTATTAACAATACTTACGACACAAATTTTATAGATAGAATTTTTTTAAATAATCACAAGTAATTGTTGAAAATCGCTTCTTTAGCAATATTGAGTGTTTCTTTAGCTGCTTGAGAGGCGATTTTACTAGATTCTCTAATATTTTCTATAATTTCATTCTTTTTGTTTTCTTGGAGTTGCTTTCTTTTTTCTCGTATTGGTCTTAATTTTTCATTAAGGTTTTTGTTTAGTATTTTCTTGCAATCAGTGCAACCAATTGATGCATTTGCGCATGAAGATTCAATTTCATTGCAAGTTTGTTGGTCAGTAAAGATATTGTGAAGCATAAATACGCCACATTCTTTTGCTACACCAGGATCGGTTCTTCTAAGTCTGCGTGGATCTGTAAACATTGTTCTGATTTTTTGAGCTGTTTCTTCCTCGCTATCAGCTAAGTAGATTGCATTACCATATGATTTGCTCATTTTACGACCGTCAGTGCCTAGTATCTTTGGGAATTCGCTTAAAAGTGGTTCTGGTTCTATAAAGACTTCTTTTTGAACTATATTATTAAAACTTCTAACGATTTCTCTTGTAAATTCTAAATGTGCTATTTGATCTATGCCAACTGGTACGTAGTTTGCTTTATAAATAATAATATCTGCGCTCATAAGAACGGGATATCCCAAAAAGCCATAATTTGCGGTTCTACTTTCACCAAGCTGGGCAATTTGATCTTTATAAGATGGTACGCGTTCTAATTTTCCTACTGGCGTTATCATGGATAGCAGCAAAAAAAGCTCTGCATGTTCTTTTACAAGTGATTGCACAAACAGAGTTGATTTTTTTGAATCGAGTCCAAATGCAAGCCAATCTATAATCATTTCAAGTGTGTTATTATAAATTTCTTTTGACTCACTAAAACCTGTAGTAAGTGCATGCCAATCTGCCACGAAATAATAACATTTATATTTATCCTGTAAATTTATCCAATTTTGTAAAGCGCCATATAAATTTCCCAAATGTAACTTTCCAGTTGGTCTCATTCCACTTAAAACTATTGCCATTTAGCCTCCTAGCAAAAAACTAACAATTGGGTTTGATATAGCTATTATAAAGTTTAAAACACCAAGGAAAAGAAGCAATATTACAATGTACATACCGTAAGGCTCTAATTTTGAATATTGATATGCAAGTCTATTTGGAAGTAACCCAGCAAGTACTCTACCTCCGTCAAGGGGTAAAATAGGAAGTAAATTAAATAATGCAAAAATAATATTAATTTGAACACCATACATACACATAATACGCACATCTTCTAAAAAAACAGATGTGTTATTTCCAAAAGCAAAGAATAATAACCATGAAACTATTGCAAAAAAAATTGCCATTAAAATATTTGATGCAGGACCTGCAATAGCAACAAATATTGAATCCCTTTTTGGTTTTTTTAGTGCATAAAAGTTTACTGGTACTGGTTTTGCCCAGCCAAATAGTACCGGTGATCTAACAAATATCAATAATGCAGGCAATAGTATTGTGCCAAATAAATCAATATGGGCTATTGGGTTTAGTGTTAATCTACCTGCTCTTTTTGCTGTGGAATCGCCAAAAAGGTATGCTATATAGCCATGAGAAACTTCATGTATTACTATAGCTAACAGCAAAACAGGCAATGCCAGGATTATGCTTGCATCCAAAATCCACCCCTAAATCTCACAAATAATGCACTAATTTTTTAAAATTGTCAACTATTCAATTAACACAGTTGACAACTAGATTTGCTTACTATATAAATTCTAATATGAGACTCATAGATTCAAAGGTTTTACAAGAAGTAAGGGTAGTTGGATTTGAATCCGGTTGTAGATCAAAAGAAAGATTGTTACAGCTTGGCATTGTGCCAGGAGTCATTTTGAAGATAAAACGACTTGCACCATTTGCCGGGCCATTGATTGTTTCAATTGAAGGTAGTGATGTAGTGTTGGGCCGTGGTATTGCAAAAAAAATAATCGTGGAAGAGATATGAAAATTGCACTAATAGGCCAACCAAATTGCGGTAAAAGTACAATATTTAATCAGCTTGCAGGGTATAAAAGTATTAGCGCAAATTTTCCAGGTGCTACAGTTTCGTATACTATAGGAAAATTTTACTTTCAAAATAAGTCTATTGAGTTAGTTGATTTGCCTGGTACATACTCATTAAGCTGGTATGATGATGCAGAAAAGGAAAGTGTAAAAGCTTTAGCTACCATGGATTTTGACTGTATTATCAATGTTTTAGATGCATCTACTATTACAAGGGGCTTAGAGTTAACATTAGAGCTCATCTCACTTGATAAGCCCATGGTTGTTGCATTAAATATGATGGATGAGGCCAAAAAGAAAGGTATAGAAATTGACATATCAAAACTTGAAGATTCAATTGGTGTAAAAGTAATTCCAGTAATTGCAAAACAGGCAAAAGGTATCAAAGACTTGATTAATGCAGCCTTAACAGCTCAAAAGCCCATTAAAAGATGCATATATTCAAAAAGACTTGAAAGCTTTATAGAAAATTTAGAGCAATGTCTTAAATCTCAGGCAACTACATTGATTTTGCCTCCAAAGCTTATTGCAATAAAAGCCATTGAAGGTTTTTCTGCATGTGAAGAAATCGTCAGTTGGTATCCAAAGTGTCAAGATTTGCTTGAAACTACAAGGGTTTTATTAAACAATGGCGCTGAAATTACAAAAGAAAGACATGCTTTGTGTCTTGATATTTTTGAATATAGTGCAAAAGTAAAAGACTCAAAAGGTTTGCCAATAAGCGAAAGAATCGATGAAATTTTATTGCACCCTATATGGGGTTATGTAAGTTTATTTTTAATATTTATAGCTATTTTTTTTATAGTATTTGAAGGTGGTTCTCCATTTGAGAGTTTAATTGATAAGTTTTTTTCATTTACAGATGAATATTTGCAAGCAAGCATCCATAATGCATTTTTGCTGTCGCTAACAAAAGGTGCAATTGATGGCATAGGTGCTGCCATTGGTATTGCTTTGCCTTATTTAGTGCCTTTCTTTGTAATACTCAGTATACTTGAAGATAGTGGATACTTATCTCGTATAGCCTTTTTAATGGATTCATTGATGCATAAAATCGGTGTTCATGGAACAAGCGTAATACCTTTTATTATGGGTTATGGGTGTAGTGTACCTGCTGTTATGGCTACGAGGATAATAAGGGACAAAAGGGAGAAATTTATCAGTGCTTTTTTGGCTACACT
>NZ_JAGDWY010000053.1:1321-8170 GCF_023256235.1 Desulfurella sp. | reverse complement strand
GTCTACACTTGTTCCACGTGCCGCAAGAACCACAGTAATCATGGGACTTGTAGCATTTTTTATTGGTCCTGTGTATGCAATTTTGCTTTACCTATTAAATCTTGTTGTGATAGGTATTGCTGGAACAATTCTAAAAAAGATATTACCCGGGATTAGTCCTGAGATTTTATTTGATATTCCTCCATATAGAACACCAACATTAAAAACAACAATTATAAAAACATGGTATAGAATAAAAGATTTTGTTTATGTAGCTATACCGCTTTTGGTTGGCGGTAGTATTGTGCTTTCCTTAATTGATTATTTTAATTTTGCAAAATATATAAATTATGTTTTTGCTCCATTTATGGAACTTTTAGGTTTACCTGTTGCTATTGGAATAGTTCTAATTTTTGGTATATTTAAAAAAGAATTAACTCTACTTATGCTTGCACAGGCTTTGGGTTTAAGTTCAATTTCTGCTGTTTCAAAAATGCTTAGCGTTGAACAAATCTTTGTATTTACTATATTTGTTATGTTTTATATACCTTGTTTGGCAACTATTTCTACGCTGTATAGAGAAATTAGGCTTAAAGGCACGATTGTAATTACAGTATCAAGTATACTGATTGCTACGATATTAGCTTTTATTGCTCATTTGATATTCTTAGTTATTTAGCTGATAAGCTAGCTCAAGTGCTTCTTTGTTTGCAGCAACATCATGTACTCTAAAGATGCGCGCACCATTAAAATAACTTGCAATATTTGCTCCAATTGTGCCAAATAATCTTTCATTTACATCTTTATTTAAAATGTTGCCAATAAAGCTTTTTCTTGATAAGCCAACTAATATAGGTCTGCCAAATATTTTAAAACTTTCTATATTTTTAATTATGTCAATATTATGACTTAGTGTTTTGCCAAAACCAATACCTGGATCCAACACAATCTTTTTTTTGTCAAAGTTATTTGTTAGTAATTTGTTAATAGCGTTTTCAAAAAATTCATTTATTTCTGTAATTAAATTTTGATACATTGGGTTTTCCTGCATAATTTTTGGTTTGCCTTTTATATGCATTATAACGCAGGAATAATTACAATCCAATATACACTCGCTCATTTTTTCATCAAAAGTAAAACCACTTATATCATTGATTATTGAAACATCATACTCAAAAGCTTCTTTTGCAACACTTGAATTGAATGTATCAACAGATAAAATTACCTGAGGAAATCTTTTTTTAATGGCTTCTAAAACAGGAAATAAACGCTTTTTTTCTTCTTCAAGTGTTACTGTTTCACTAAAGGGTCGTGTTGATACAGCACCAATATCAACAATGTCTGCTTTTTCATTTAATATTTGTTCGCACCTAAATAGAGCCTTGCTTACAGTATCATATTTTCCACCATCGTAAAATGAATCTGGTGTAACATTTAGTATACCCATGATAAGATAATTTTTCTTTAGATCAAAGACTTGTTCACCTACTTTCCATAAAAATTCACCAAAATAAGCATCTAATTGATTGTTTATTTTTTCGCCCAAATCTCTTAAATCTTTAAAGTTTTGAATTTTTAGCTTATTGGATAATTTATACAGTCTTTTTATATCACCAAAAACTAAGCAGTCAGTTTTTGCAGTTTTTGCTGTAATAGTATCTTTAGATACGCATGCGTCAATACCACACGATAGAGCTTCCTGTTTTATAATATTTGCTATATAAAAATCACAATCGTAAATTAAAAAAGAAAGGTTAATTGTTTTGTTTATCATTAGTTCAATGCCAATATTGTCAGCTTTGATATTTTGCATTAATTGTTTTGCTTGATCTTTTGAGTGTATTTTTATTAGATCAAACTTCACTTTGTGGTTCCTTTAAGATTTCATCTATATCAGCTGAAGTTATAACTTCTTTTTCAAGAAGTGTCTGAGCCATTTTTGTAATATGACTTTTGTGTTGCAATATGATATTTTTTGTAGTTTGATATGCATCATCTATAATCCTTTTGATTTCTCTATCAATAAGACGAGCCGTATCTTCACTAAAGTTTTTGTGTGTCGCAATTTCTCTACCTAAAAATACTTCATCTTTGCTTGTAGCATAATTTAGTGGTCCAAGCTCGCTCATACCCCATTCGCAAACCATTTTTCTTGCTATATCTGTAGCCCTTTCGATATCATTTCCAGCGCCCGTAGTTATGGTATTTAACATAACTTCTTCTGATACTCTACCACCTAGGAGTACACATATTCTGTTTATTAAATACTCTTTATCATACGTGTATTTATCGCCTTCAGGAAGCTGTTGCGTTACACCAAGAGCCATGCCTCGCGGTATTATAGTTACTTTGTGGATTGGATCTGTTTTTGGCAAAAGTTTAGCTACAATTGCATGTCCAGACTCATGATATGCTGTAATTTCTTTTTCTTCATCGCTAATAATAACGCTTTTTCTCTCTGGTCCCATAAGTACTTTATCTTTTGCCAGCTCAAAATCTTCCATCTCAACTTCTTTTTTGTTTTTTCTGGCAGCAAAGAGTACCGCTTCGTTTACAAGGTTTGATAAATCAGCCCCAGAAAATCCAGGTGTTGATTTGGCTATTATTTCTAAGTTTACATTTTTAGCAAGAGGTATGTTTCTTGTATGTACTTTTAATATCTCAAGTCGTCCTCTTACGTCAGATTTTGATACAATTACCCTTCTATCAAACCTACCTGGTCTTAGAAGCGCAGGGTCTAATACATCTGGTCTATTTGTTGCCGCCATTATAATGACGCTTTCGTGCGTTTGAAAGCCATCCATTTCTACAAGTAATTGATTTAGCGTTTGTTCTCTTTCATCGTGCCCACCACCTATGCCAGCTCCTCGCTGTCTACCCACAGCGTCTATTTCATCAATAAATACAATGCATGGAGCAGATCGTTTCGCCTGTGCAAATAAATCCCTAACTCTGCTTGCACCAACACCTACAAACATTTCTACAAAGTCAGATCCGCTTATGCTGTAAAATGGTACTTTTGCTTCGCCAGCAACAGCTTTTGCAAGCAATGTTTTGCCAGTACCAGGTGGCCCTACAAGCAAAACGCCTTTTGGTATTTTTGCACCCAGTTGAATAAATTTTTTTGGATATTTTAAAAATTCTATAATTTCCTGTAATTCTTCTTTTGCTTCTTCCACGCCTGCAACATCTTTAAAAGTTATAGGGTTTTTATCAGATGTTATAAGTTGGGCATTGCTTTTGTTAAACGACAAAACTTTACCGCCTTTTTGCATTTGGTTTGAAAAGTAAAAAAATAATATTAAAAAAACAATCATTGGAGCCCAATACATTAAAAATATATCAAGCATCGTGTTTTTTTCTTTTGGTAGGATATCTATTTTTACATTGTGTTTTGTTAGTAAATCAATAATGCTTTGAGCGCTAGCTGGTAAAATGTAGGTTTTATATTGTTCATTATTTATACTAAAATATATTTCTTTTTCGTCTTTAATCGTAACTTTTTTAATCAGATTAGAATTAACAGAACTAACAAATTCGCTATAGCTCATTTGGTTTTGACTATATTGAGACTTATTGAATATATTAAATAAAATAATAGTCGCTATGATAATAGCAAGCCAAAGGACAATATTTCTATAATTTATCATCTTTCATTCCTCCCGCTAAATCTTATATCAAAAATTATTGTATTCTTCAAGATAATATGATATTATTGCAAATTGTGAGAAAGTTTAAATGGATTTTGTTTTTTATACTATTTTTCGTCATAGTTTCATGTAGTCCAAAAAACGCTAGTATGGATATAAATCTACATGGTGTTAACACTGGTAATATAAACCTGCTATCACTAAAAGGTAAAGTTATTTTAATAAATATATTTCAAACGGATTGCCCTGTTTGCCAAGAAGAAGTTCCTTCTTTAAATAAGCTCTATAATTACTACAAAAATAATAAAAATGTTAAAATCATTGGTATAAGTCTAAATTCAGATGGTTTAAATTCATTTATTGATTATTATGGAATCAGATATCCTGTATATACAATAAACCAATCAGATTTGTCAAAACTTGGTGGCGTTGCTTACACTCCCACTACAATTTTAATTGATAAAAACGGCAATATAATAGAAAGATTTGTTGGATTCAGGGATTTTTATTTTTTAAGCACAAATATAAATATACTTCTCTAAACAAGTTTGCTAAATAGTTTTGTCTTTTCAAGTATTTTTACAATGTTATATAAACTTTCGTTATATGGAGCATTTTTGCCAATTTGTTTTGCCACTTTAACCACATAGCCATTTAGGTATTCAATTTCTGTTTTTTTACCTTTTCTTAAGTCTTCGCCAACGCTTGCTTTCCATACATCTGGTTTAAATTTGCTTGCAAAATCTATTACTTGATCGGCAATTTGATCTAAATCTATGCCGTGAGGTTTGTCAAATACATCAACAATTTCTCTAGATAGCTTTGAAGAAAATTCAAGCTCGCTTTTTTCGAAGCTTTTAAGGCCAGTTAGAGCATTTATAGTAGCACAGCTGCAGTAAAATATAAACTTCCACCATTTCTCACTCATTATGTCATCAACAACCATTGTATTTAATCCACATTTATTAAAATTTTGGGCAAAATACATAGCCTTTTGTTTATCTAAAAAATAACCTATTTTTTGACCGTTATTCATAAAATTATCTAACACATTGTCGTTTATTGTTGCGCCAATTAAACTTGCAATAGGGAAAATAAGCGTTTTATCAAGTTTTGATAGCAATACTTCTTCTGTGTAAATACCATTTTGAACTGTTAATATAGGTGTATTTTTTGTGGCTTTTAGAATATTTTCGATTGCATAATCAACATCAAAAGATTTTGTAGCCAGAATAATGCAATCGTATTTTTTATCAATTTTGTCCTTAATATTAAATGTATGTGTATTAACAGTTGAGCCTATCTTGATATTATAAGTTTTTTGTGATGGGTTTTTGCCTATGTAGTCAACAGAGTTTTCTTTTTCTAAAAAATATCCCATAAGTAAACCCAAAGCACCACTACCATAAATTAAAATATTCATTGCAAGCCTCCTTTTTCTAATTTAAAGCAAACACAAATTTTTGTCAAAAAATTGACTATAAATAAAAAAAATGTATTTTGTTATCAATGAAGACAGTTTCACTTGCACTAAGTGGTGGCGCTGCAAGAGGCTATGCCCATATTGGTGTAATAAAAGAATTGGTTAATAATGGTTTTAAAATCAATGCAATAGCAGCTACCTCAATGGGCGCCGTAGTGGGCGCTATGTTTGCAGCAAATAGATTAAACGAATATGAAGAATGGGTTAGAAACCTTTACAAAATGGATATTATTGGTTTACTTGATTTTAGTGTAGGTGGTGGTTTGGTTAAAACAGATAAGCTTTTTAATGTACTTGGGCAAATGCTTGGGTCAAATATTTTAATAGAAGATTTACCAGTTAAATTTTGTGCTGTTAGTGTTGATATTGTAAATAAAAAGGAAGTGTGGTTTGATAAAGGTGATCTACTTTTTGCAATAAAAGCTTCAAGTGCTATACCATCTATTTTTTATCCAGTTGAAAAAGATGGTCATCTGTATGTTGATGGCGGAATACTAAATAATTTACCGGTTGGTGCACTAAGAAACACTCAAAGTGATTATGTTATTGCAGTGGATATAAATTCAAATGTTAAAACTAAGTATGACATAACAATACAAAAAGATGAAGAAAAACAGCAAAATTTGCTATTAAAACAATTTAATAAAATTTCAAAAAAATTTAAAAAAGATCAAAAAAAACAATATTCTATTTTTGATATAGCAGCTACATCATTTGATATAATGCAAAACGCTCTCAAATCTTATAGATTGGCTGAAAACAAAGTAGATATTTTAATAGAAATTCCTCAGGATGTTTGTAAAATGTATGATTTTCACAAAGCCACACAATTGATTCAGATAGGTCAAATTGCTACAAAAAACACTCTCGAACTCTATAAAGAAAAAATAAGTATATAAGTAAGTTAAATAAATACTTGACAAATTTAATAACTAAATTATTATATTACAAGATTATATTAAAAGGAGGTCCACATGTTTCGTAAGTGGTTTTTGGTTATTTTGGCTACTTTGTTTTTTGGCTTTTTCAATCTGGCATTTGCTAAATTAGAGGTCATTAGCACAGACCAAGCTGCTCAACTTATTAGTGCAAACAAAGATGTTATTGTAATTGATACCAGAAGCGAAAAAGATTATTTAAACGGTCACCTGCCTAAAGCAATTAACTTAACAAATGCTATGTTAAGCGAAAAAAGAGGTGAAGTGGTAGGTTTGGTTCCCTATAACAGGCAACTCGAAGAAAAATTATCAAATTTTGGTTTAAAGAAGGATGCTACCTATATTGTATATTCTGGTGAAAATTTTGATAAACCGCATTTCTTTTTAACAAATGCAACAAGAGTTGCAGCTATTTTGTATTGGGCTGGTATAAAAGATATCTACTACATGGATGGTGGGTATGAAAAATGGATAGATGAGAAAAAGCCAATCGCTAAAGGTGAGTATAGATTGCCTAAATCAAATTTTGTAATTGAAAGAAACAGAACAACAGTTTTTTCTTTTCTCCCATTTGTTAAATGGGCATTGAATCATGAAAATCTTGTCCAATTTGTTGATGCAAGAAATTATGAACAATTTAGCGGGCAGGACACAAAAGATAAAAGGCTAGCAAGATTTGGTCACTTAAAGGGTGCCAAATGGGTTTATGTTGCAAACTATATGCAAAAAGAAAAAAATTATTGGGTTATAAAACCAAAAGCTCAAATAGAAGAAATTCTAAAAAATGCAGGTGTTGATA
>NZ_JAGDWY010000053.1:0-1311 GCF_023256235.1 Desulfurella sp. | reverse complement strand
CAGGCAACGCTCGATACAAAGCTTATTAGTGATTATGATGGCTCTATGGCAGAAATCTCTCGCGAAAATGACATACCAATAATAGCACAATAACCCTCCTGCAAAGGGCTTAAAATAACATTTTAAGCCCTTTTGTTGACAATAAAACTTAAATTTAATATACTTTTTTATAGTAAAACCGGAGGTTAAAATGAAAGAAATTATTTTTTCTGAAAATGCACCAAAACCAATTGGACCTTATTCTCAAGCTATAAAAGCAGATGGATTTATCTTTGTTTCTGGTCAACTTGGTATTGATAGTAGGGGTAATTTGTTATCAAATACAAAAGAGCAAACAAGGCAGGTTTTAAATAATTTAAAATCTATTTTGTACTCTGCTGGTTCTAATTTAGAAAAAGTTGTTAAAATTACAATATTTTTCACTCAAAAAGATGATTTTTCTGTAATAAACGAAGTTTATTCTGAATTTTTTACAAAAGAGCCTCCAGCTAGATCAGCTATTTGTGTAGCAGCTTTGCCAAAGGATGCTTTAGTTGAGATAGAAGCAATAGCCCAAGTATAAAAAGGTGAAATGTGTATGAGCATTAAAAAGCTACTGAACTTTTCAAACGGTTTTTATTTTTTTAGCGCTTTAGTGTTTTTTGCAATTGTGATAATGGCAGGTTTAAATTTAAAAAATACTATCCACAGCTTAGATAAGCAGATTGTTTATTTAAATAATATTGATAATATTTATGCCCAAGGTTTACAAAAAGGTCAGGCAACAAGGAATATTCTTCTAAACCCAAGCGATACAAAAGCTATGCAAAATTACAAAAATGCTTCAATTTCCATGGATAAATCTTTTGATCAGTGTTTTGGTGTTGCAGATTTTAGACAAAAATCCCAACTTGAAAAACTAAAAGAGTTGCTTAAAAAAGATGATATACTGCAACTAAAGGTTCAGTCTTTATCAAGAATAAATCAAAAACAAGCATATAATTTGCTTGTAAAAGAAGAAACGCCTCAGTGGAGAAAAGCAAGATCTTTTGTTTTAGAGCTTATTTCAAATGAAAGAAAAAACTTTGAAAATATTAAGCTGAAAATGGAAAATACAATGGCTCTGACAATTCTAATAGTAGCCATAGCAATGGTTATAATGCTTGCGGTAGTTTTGGTTGTATGGAAAATATTATTTAATAAAATCTTTAAACCCCTCTCTCACATAAACTCTCTTGTCTCCACCCTTGCCAAAGGTGGTGGTGATTTAACTCTTGAGCTACCCAAGAGCTCAAATGATGAATTTGGAGAGCTAACAGGTAATCTCAACAA
>NZ_JAGDWY010000052.1 GCF_023256235.1 Desulfurella sp. | reverse complement strand
TAGACCAGGTTTGTGAATCTAACATAAATAACCTCCTGTTAATTCTTAATTAAAATTATATTACTGACTAAATTCATGTCAAGCATTAGTTAATAAGTATTTTTACTTGAATTTATAAGTTTTTTTTGATAAAATATTTTTAAAAAAAGGAGTGAAAATATGACGATAAAACAAACAATTACTTATAATGATTTTGAAAAAGTGGATATAAGGGTAGGTAAAATCTTAACTGTAGATGATTTCCCAAAAGCACGTAAAAAAGCTTATAAATTGTTAATTGATTTTGGTAGTGAAATTGGCGTAAAACGCTCAAGTGCACAGATTGTTGATAATTATACGAAAGAAGAATTAGTCGGCAGGTTAGTTTTGGCTGTTGTCAATTTTGCTCCAAAGCAAATTGCTGACTTTTTATCAGAAGTATTAGTGCTTGGTGTTAATGATAAAAATGATAATGTAAGAGTATTATGTGTAGATGATGAAGTAGAGCCAGGCAAGAGTGTATTTTAAAAAATTTGCTATCCAGTTAATAAAAAAGATTGACAAAAAAACTCAAATTGAATATAGTTTAGACAGATTTATATAATGTACCCGCAAATCGATACAGAATTTTTGGAATTTTTATTCCTTTAAAAAAATTCTGTTAATGATTTAAAATGTATTTGGTTTTATTTTAAAAGTTCAAAATTACAAAGGGGTGCTTAAATGAGTGTCAAAAGAAAAAGTTACTCAAATGAGTTTAAAGCAAAAGTAGTGTTAGAGGTTTTAGAAAACAATGCTACTATAAATGAGATAGCCTCAAAATACAATGTATTGCTTTAAAAGCATACAGCAGTGGAAAAAACAGTTTTTAGAAAATGCCTCTTTGGTGTTTGAAGAAGCTGTGCCTGTTAAGAAATACAAGGAGCAAGTAAACGAAAAAGACAAACAAATAGAAGAACTCCAAAAAGCTTTAGGCAAGGCTACTATAGAGAGGGATTGGATATTAAAAAAAGTAAAGAGCGCAAGGTAAGTAATTTAAAAGGCCTTGTGGATCCCAAGCTCAATATATCAATAACAAGGCAAACAGAGCTTCTTGGCATAAACAGACCAAGTCTGTATTATAAGAAAAGGCAAAGCTCTCTAGAAGAAGACAAAGCTGTAATGGCAAGAATACAAGAGATATACTTGGATTGTCCATTCTACGGCTTTAGAAAGATACTTGCTATTTTAATACAAGATGGCTTTAAAGTTGGCAAGAAGAAAGTAAAGACCCTTATGAATAAACTTAACATAAAAGCAATATACCCCAAAAAGAAGAAGTTTACATCTGTTTCCAACAAACAGCACAAGAAATACTCGTATTTACTGAATGAAAAAGATACCATTGATAAACCAAACTCAGTATGGGCGTCTGATATAACCTACATCAAATTAGAAAGCGGTTTTGCTTACTTTTGTGCTGTAATAGATTGGCATACAAGGGCAATACTCTCATACAGGCTATCCAACTCAATAGACACAAAGCTTGTTGCTGATACTCTAAATGATGCAATAGACACTTTTGGTAAACCAGATATATTTAATACTGATCAGGGATCCCAATACACATCAGAAGAGTTCATATCAATCTTATCCAAAGCAGATGTAAAAATCTCTATGGACTCTAAAGGTAGAGCATACGATAACATCATAATCGAAAGGTTTTGGAGAACTCTAAAGTATGAAAATGTTTATCTGTTAAACTATTCTACAATAAGCAAGGCAAGAGAGAAAATAGCAGAATACATTTACTTTTACAATTATGAAAGCTCCCCTGCAAGCTTAAACTATAAAACGCCTATGAGTGTCTACATGGCTGGTCTAGAGGGTGTAGCATAGATGGGGAATAAGAAAATTAAAAAATTTGACTTGACAAAGGGGTACAGGTTATTAATTTTAATTTAGGAGGTTTTATATGTTGGCAAATGCTAAAATTAGCGTTATTGGTGCAGGTCAGGTTGGTGCCACAACAGCAGTGAGAATTGCAGAAAAAGAGCTGGCAAGACAGGTTGTTTTGGTAGACATAGTTGAAGGTTTACCGCAGGGCAAAGCCTTAGATGAGATGGAAGCATCACCAATTGAAGGCTTTGATACAGAAATAGTAGGTACAAACGATTACAAAGACACAGAAAATTCAGATATCGTTGTAATTACTTCTGGACTACCAAGAAAACCCGGTATGTCAAGGGATGATTTACTAAGTGTTAATGTCAAAATCGTTAAAGAAGTTACAGAGCAAGTAGCTAAGTATTCTCCAAATTCTATAATTATTGTAGTTACAAATCCATTGGACGCTATGGTTTACACAGCAAGCAAAGTGAGTGGTTTTGCGGATAACAAGGTAATGGGTCAGGCAGGGTGCCTGGATTCTACAAGATTTAAGAGATTCATTGCATGGGAAGCAGGTGTAAGTGTAAAGTCAGTTGAAGCTATGACGCTTGGTGGTCATGGTGATGATATGGTGCCTTTAGTTAGCTACTCTACAATTAGAGGTGTTCCGATTAGTCAATTTTTCACAAAAGAACAAATTGATAGACTTGTAGATAGAACAAGAAATGGTGGAGGGGAAATTGTAAAATTACTAAAAACCGGTTCAGCATTCTATGCAACAAGTTCTGCTGTAGTGCAAATGATTGACTCAATTGTAAGGGATAAAAAAGATGTTTTACCATGCGCTGTTAAAACTCAAGGCAAATATGGTTTAGAGAAGGATTTATTTGTAGGTTTACCTGTAAAACTTGGATTATCTGGAATAGAAGAAATTGTTGAATTAAAATTATCAGAAGAAGAATTAAAAGCATTAAAAGTATCTGCAGATCATGTTAAAGAATTATGCAATAGAGTTGAAGAATTAAAACTTTTATAGAAGGTGGCTTATGTCTAGCATTAGGGAAATAAATGTATCTGTTATTGAAGAGGCTATTTATAATTTAGCAATCGAGGCTGCTTACAAATTGCCAGAGGATATTCATCAAAAAGAGAAAGAGGCGTTTGAAAAAGAAAAATCCCCTGTTGGCAAAGCAGTATTGGAAACTATTTTAAAAAACGTAGAAGTATCGGCACAGGGGGTTTTCCCTTTGTGCCAGGATACAGGTTTGGCTGTGGTATTTATGGAGATAGGTCAAGATGTCCATTTTGTAGAAGGAAATTTGATAGATGCTATAAATAAAGGTGTTGAAAGGGCATATAAAGATGCGTATTTAAGAAAATCGACCTGTGATCCGCTTACAAGAAAAAATTTAGGTAACAATTTGCCAGCTATAGTGCATACATTTATAGTGCCTGGTGATAAGGTTAAAATCTTTTTTGATGCAAAGGGTGGCGGAAGTGAATCTATGAGCAAAGTGCAGATGCTAAAACCTGCTGACGGCAGAGATGGTATAATTAAAACCGTGGTTGATTGGGTAATAGAAGCAGGCCCAAATCCATGTCCGCCCACTATAATCGGTGTAGGTATTGGGGGTGATTTTGAACGCAGCGCAATACTTGCCAAAAAAGCAACATTAAGGCATTTAGGAGAAAAAAACCCGGATCCAAGGCTTGCAGAAATGGAAGAAGAGATATTAACAAAATTAAATAATTCTGGCATAGGACCTGCAGGACTTGGCGGTATTACTACATCTCTGGGTGTTCATATAGAGATGGAACCTTGCCACATCGCAACACTGCCTTTGGCTATAAATACAGCATGCCATGTAAACAGGCATAAAGAAATTTTAATTTGAGGAGCGCTATATGGCAGAATATAAATTAAAAACACCTTTAACAGATGAAGACATTATTAAGCTTAAAGCAGGGGATAAGGTTTATTTAAGTGGTGTAGTCTACACAGGAAGGGACGCAGCACACATGCGCATGATAGAATCACTTAAACAAGGTGGAGAGTTACCTTTTGATCCCAAAGGGCAGGTTATTTATTATGTAGGTCCAAGTCCAGCAAGGCCAGGCTATCCTATAGGTTCAGCAGGTCCTACAACAAGTTACCGTATGAATCCCTTTGCTCCTATACTAATTGAAAAAGGCTTAAAAGGCATGATAGGCAAAGGTAAAATGAGTCAGGAAGTTAAAGACGCTTGTGTTAAATACAAAGCTGTTTATTTTGCCAGTATTGGTGGCGCAGCAGCTGTTGTAGGCAGCGCAATAAAAAAAGCAGAGGTTATAGCTTACGATGATTTGGGTCCAGAAGCTGTAAGGAGACTTGAGGTTGAAGATATGCCTGTTTTTGTATGTTATGATGCTTATGGAAATGACCTTTATGAGCTTGCAAAAAAAGAGTGGGCTAATAAATTATGAAATATTTGACATTTTATAAATTTTGAGTTAATATTCTAACAAATTTTTGGAAAGGGGGTTTGAGGCTAAGAATTTAGCCGAGAAACGCTATGAATTGGTATCGACCAAGTGCATCTTATAAGTGGCACGAGGGTTTTGTTGCTTGGGTTTTGCATAGGGTAACAGGTCTACTATTGATTTTGTATCTTTTTGCTCATGAGTGGGTAATCTCTACTCTTCAAAATCCACAAAGCTATTCTCAGGCTATGGGCGTTCTTGAAAGTCCTATATTTAAGTTATTAGAAGTTGGTTTGTGGCTTGTAGCAGCATATCATGCTGTAAATGGGTTAAGGGTTGTGCTTGTTAATTTCGCAGGTGCAGCGGAGCGCAGCAATTACAAAACTAATGTGTGGATTTTTTGGGTTATTTTTGCCTTAGTTTTTGTAGCAGGCGCTATACCTATGTTAATGGGTTTGGCTGGCTAGGAGGTAGATTATGGAATACATGAGAGGATATATTGATAGGTATCAGGGCAGTAGCAAATCAGGTGAATTTAACTGGCTAATGCAAAGAGTCTCTGGTGTTGCTTTATTATTTTTGCTTCTTGGGCATTTTTTTATACAGCATTTTATCAGTGCCCCGGTTGGTGGCGCAGGCTATGCTGCAGTAGCTGCAAGACTTTCTGATTTAGGATGGAAGCTTTTTGATATGACATTTGTGACATTTGCACTTTATCATGGTATAAATGGTATATTTATGGTTATAGAAGATTATGTTTATTCTGGATGGAGGGTTTTTTGGAAAGGATTTTTTTGGGTAGTTGGCGTACTGTACTGGGTTTTAGCTGCGCTAACCATTATACCATTTAAGGGCTAAAAGGAGGCTAATGTGGCTGATATAAAAGTTAAACTTGAAGAATTTGATGTTATTATAGTTGGTGCTGGTGGTGCAGGTTTGGCTGCTGCTGTGCAAACTGGACTTGCTAGACTAAAAACTGCTGTTATTACAGAAGTTTATCCAACAAGATCTCATACTGTATCTGCTCAAGGTGGTATTGCAGCTGCTCTTGGTAACATGGAAGAAGACCACTGGATTTGGCATATGTACGATACTGTTAAAGGTTCTGATTACTTAGGCGATCAAGATGCTATAGAAGAGTTTATTAAACATGCACCTGAGACAATATACGAATTGGAACACTGGGGAGTGCCTTTTTCAAGGAATGAAAATGGCACAATTTACCAAAGGCGATTTGGCGGACACACAAGAAACTTTGGCGAGGCAGCAGTTCAAAGGGCATGTGCAATAGCAGACAGATCCGGTCATGCATTGCTACACGCATTATTTGAGCGCACGTTAAGACCTGATATTGTTCAATATGTAAGTTATTATACAGAGTACTATGCAGCAGAATTATTCAGAGAAAAAGAAACCGGACGAGCAATAGGAATTCTGGCCTGGGATATGGTAAATGGTGGATTTACTATGTTTTTTGGCCAGGCAGTAATTTTTGCAACCGGTGGTAATACAAGAAACTATAGGACAGGTACAAATGCTCATATATGTACTGGAGATGGGTGGAAGCTTTGCTTAAAAGCTGGTGTTCCAATTGAAGACCCAGAGTTTGTCCAATTTCACCCAACAGGGATTTATGGTGTTGGAAACCTCATAACAGAAGGTGTTAGAGGTGAAGGTGGTTATTTAGTTAATGGTTTAGGTGAGCGTTTTATGCCAAAATACGCACCTAAAGTTATGGATCTTGCCTCGCGCGATGTTGTTTCACGTGCTATGGCAACAGAAGTAAGAGAAGGTAGAGGCGTGGGTCCAAAGAAAGACCACATACTGTTAAAATTAGACCATTTGGGCAAAGATTTAATTATGTCAAAACTTCCAGGAATATGGGAACTTGCTTATAAATTTGTAGGTGTGGATTGTACAAAAGAACCTATACCAGTCCAACCAACGGCTCACTACCATATGGGTGGTATACCTACTAATATAAAAGGTGAAGTTGTAGATTGGGATGGTGAAAAAGAAGTTAGAATTCCAGGTCTTTATGCAGCTGGTGAGTGTGCTTGTCAATCTGTTCATGGAGCTAACAGGCTTGGAACAAACTCATTGCTAGATCTTGTTGTTAATGGCAAACAGGCGGGACAGTGGGCAGCAAGGTATATTTTGGAAGAAAAACCGGAATGGCCGACTCCACCGCTTGAAAATATAGCCGATGAGTACGGTAAAGAAACTATTGAACAGGTTAAAGCTTATTTTGATGGTGGTCCAGGCGAAATTAAAATGGATGATATATGGGAGAGATTAAGAGATTCTATGCAGCACAACATGTCTGTGTTTAGAATTGAAAGTGGACTTAAAGAAGAATTAAAAGAAATAGATAAATATTTTGAAGAATTTAAAAAAGTTGGCATGACAGATAAAAGCCCATATTTCAACACTGAGTTGATTGAGCTACTAGAACTTGAATCTCTACTTTATGTTTCAAAAGTGGAAACAGAAGCTGCACTTGCAAGGCAGGAAAGCCGCGGTGGTCATTTCAGAGATGATTATCCAGAAAGGGATGATGTCAATTGGCTTAAACATACCCTTGTCAAATGGAAAGATGGGAAAGTGGAACTTGACTACAAACCTGTTAGAATGAAAGGTGCAACTGCGCCAACATTCCCACCAAAGAAAAGGGTATATTAAGGAGGGGCAAGATGGCATTTGATGTTGGAGATAAAGTAATATTTAAGGTATTTAGGTACGATCCTGCAAAAGATAAAGCTCCTTATTTTAAAGATTATGAAGTTACTATAGAAAGAAAAGGAATGATGGTGCTTGATGGTTTAAATCAAATAAAGTGGCATATAGATGGTTCGCTTAGTTATAGAAGAAGTTGCAGGGAAGGCGTATGTGGTTCTGATGGTATGAATATAAATGGCATGAATACAACTTCCTGTATGGCTCATATTGATGATTACAACAGCAATGTTTTAATTATTAAACCTCTACCAGGTTTTCCTGTTATTAAAGATCTGGTGTGCGATTTTACTGACTTTTTTAATAAGTATTATGCAGTAAAGCCGTATCTAATAGAAAAAACGCCACCACCTGGAACGGAGAGATTGCAGAGTGTAGAAGACAGGGCAAAAATTGATGGTTTGTATGAGTGCATATTGTGTGGATGCTGTTCAAGCTCTTGTCCTTCCTATTGGGCTGATCCAGATTATTTGGGTCCAAGTGCATTACTTAATGCGGCACGTTTTGTTATGGATACAAGGGATGAAGGCAGCGATGAAAGACTTGACGCTGTAAACAATATACACGGTGTATGGCGATGCCATACTATATTAAACTGTATACATGCCTGCCCAAAAGAATTAAACCCCACAAAAGCTATAGCATCTCTCCAAAAAGAGATTTTAAAACGCAAGTACTAGTTTACTTTAAGAAGGGCTTTTGCCCTTCTTTTTCTTTTCAAAAATAAATTATTATGGTAAAATAAAAAACGACAAAGGTAGATTTTGATGTATGAAGTTATAAAAGAAATTAATTTAAAAACAATAATCGAAAATTTTAATAATATACAAGATTATGTAGGCAACATAGATGTAATACCTGTAATTAAAGCAGATGCTTACGGACATGGAGCAATTGAAGTTGCACAAAGTTTAAGAAGCAATGTAAAAAGCTATTTTGCCGTAGCTTTTACACAGGAGGCTATTGAGTTAAGAAAACATAATATCAAAAATGATATATTAATTTTAAGCAGGTGTGGTTTTGGAGACATTGAAGATTTGTATAATTATAATCTAACACCTGTTGTTCATAATTTTTCTGTTTTGCAATCAATTATAGATTTTTCAAAATCAAAAAATCGCAAACTACCTATACATTTGAAATTTAATACAGGGATGAACAGACTAGGTTTTTGTAAATCTGATTTAGATTATATAATTGAACTATACAAAAAAAATAAAGATTTTATTGATATTGTTGGCGTTATGTCACATTTTTCGAGTTCAGAGTCAGATACAGATAGAACAAATAAACAAATTAAAGAATTTGAAGACATAGTAGAAATTACAAAATCAAATAATTTAGAAATTAAGTATTACCATATATCCAATAGTGGAGGTGTGCTTAACCATAAAAATGCTCATTACAATAGCGTAAGAGTTGGTATTTCTCTATATGGATATTATCCAAAAAAATTAGAAAGTAATCCACTTAATATAAAGCCTGCAATGAGCATAAAAAGTTTTATTATAAGTAAACACGATATAAAAAAGGGGGAAGGAGTCAGTTACGGTCCAAGCTTTATTGCAGATAAAGATATGCAGGTTGCCATTGTAGCTTTTGGTTATGCTGATGGTTTATTCAGGTTTATGTCTAATAAGTTTAGTGTTATTGTAAACGATAAAATATGTAAAAGCGTAGGAACTATTTGCATGGACATGTTTGCTATTGATGTTAGTAATGTTGAAGCCAAAGTGGGTGATGAAGTCATAATTATTGGAGAAAGTAAAAATTACAAAATAAATGCAGATGATTTAGCAAGTTTTGCATCAACTATTAATTATGAAATTCTTACTAATATTGGAAAAAGTTTAAGAGTAAAAAAGGTATACGTGTAATGTTTATTTTTACTTATCTGGGGAGCTTAATAGTAAATTTTATTGATCAATTGGGTGGTATTGTTATTTTAACTTCAAAAGCTTTAATAAATATTTTTAAAGGTTCTTTGAGAATAAAACAAACTATAGATCAATTTTACACTATTGGTGTAACGTCAAGCTTTATTGTAATTTTAACTTCACTTTTTATTGGTATGGTCGAAGCTTTGCAAATATATCACGGTTTTAGAAAATTTGGCGCAGAAAACATGATAGGCTACACCGTAGCTGTATCTTTAGGTAGAGAGCTTTCGCCTGTATTTACTGCTTTGATGATTGTTGCAAGGAATATTTCTGCGATGGGTGCAGAAATTGGCACAATGAAGATTACAGAACAGATTGATGCTATGGAAGTTATGGCAGTTGACCCTATAAATTATATTGTTACGCCAAGAATTTTTGCAACTGTAGTAATGCTGCCATTTTTAGTTGCTTTATCTAATGTTGTAGGCAATATTGGCGGCTATGTTGTGGGTGTTTTTATACTAAAAGTCAATTCAGTATCTTATATTGATAACATAAAACAATATCTTGAATTAAGCGATTTAACATATGGTTTTATTAAAGCAGCAGTATTTGGATTGATTATTTCTTCAATTGGTTGCTACATGGGTCTAAATACTTCAAAAGGGGCAAAAGGTGTTGGTTTATCTACAACAAAAGCTGTTGTAGTATCAAGTGTTGCAATTTTAGTTGCAGATTATATTTTATCGGCATTTTTGTTTTAATATGATTGAAATTAAAAATTTGAGAAAAGCTTTTGGCAATCAGGTAGTTTTAAACAATTTAGATCTAAAGATAGAAGCAGGTAAAATAACTGTTATATTAGGCAAAAGTGGTCAGGGTAAAAGTGTCTTAATAAAAAGCATTATAGGTACATTAAAACCAGATTCTGGTAAAATAATGTTTGACAATAAAAATTTATTAGATATGAAATTGCCAGAATTTAACAAAATAAGAATGAAATTTGGTGTGCTCTTTCAAGAAGCTGCCCTGTTTGATTCTATGAATGTTTTTGAAAATGTAGCTTTTCCATTGAGACGGCATATGAAAATTTCCGAAAGTGAAATTAAAGATAAAGTATTTTCATTACTGGAAGACGTTGGACTGGAAGGACATGATAAGAAAATGCCTTCTGAAATATCCGGCGGTATGAGAAAAAGAGTTGGTGTTGCTAGGGCGCTGATACTTAATCCTGAGATAATGCTTTTTGATGAACCTACCACAGGATTAGATCCAATTATGTCAGATGTTATAAATAATCTTATTATTTCTATGCACGACAAATTTAAATTTACAGGAATAGTTATAAGCCATGATATTTCTGGGGCATATAAGACAGGAGATATTATAGCTATGCTTTATGAAGGCAAAATAATAGAGTATGGATCTGTGGAATATTTTAAAAATTCAAATAATCCTGTAGTAAAGCAATTTGTATCAGGAAGTATGGAAGGACCTATTTCTATTTAATTAATTTTTTATTATTTTTATTATTTAGCTTATGAATATTAATAAAGAAACAAAAGTTGGTATTTTTGTTGTAATAGTAATTGCTATACTTGCATATTTTTCATTTAAAGTCGGTAAAATACACATTTTTAAATCGCCTACCTACGTAATTTCTGCTTATTTCAAATCTGCCAGCGGTATTGGTGTAGGGACTTCAGTAACTATGGCAGGCATAAAAATAGGTTCCGTGAAAAAAATAAGTTTAGAAAACGGATTGGCTAGAGTTTATATGACAATTAAATCAAAATATAAAGTCTATCCTCAATATATTGCTTCGATAAGGTCATTAAGTCTGCTTGGAGAATCTTATATTGCAATTTCACCTGCATCGGGTGAACGCCCTGAACAACATGAAAAAAATTTGAACAATGAGGTTGTCAGAAGCGAGATGTCGCCTCAAAGCATGTCTGCATTAATTACTAAGTTTTCTAAAACTGCCGGCGATCTTGAAAAAGTTTCAAAATCATTAAAAAATTCTATCGGCACCAAGACCGGAGAAAAAAATATCAAAGCTATTTTACATAATATCGCTATGCTTTCTGAAAATTTAAACAGACTTGTGTATATAAACCAGAGAAATGTAGACATTATTCTGTCCAATTTTGCTGCAATTTCAAGACATATTAATGGATTAACTGTTCAAAACGATGCAGCGATAACAAGAACTATCCATAATTTTAATGCAATATCTTATAATTTAAGAAAAGAACTGCCTTCTATAACTCATAATATAAAAGGTCTTTCTAAAAATTTAAATTATATAGTTGCAAAAAACAGAAAAAATATTAACGGCAGTCTCAGAAATATAAATGCGGATACAAAAAAATTAAAACTTACGCTTAACGAACTTTATGGAATTTCTTCTAAAATAAACAACGGACAGGGAACTATCGGAAAATTAGTTAACAGAAATTCGGTTTACGACAATTTAAACGGTTCGTTAAAAGGTATAAATAATATAGTAGGTGGATACAGCAGATTTAAAGTAAAAGTTAATATGAATTCTCAGTATCTTGTAAGAAGCAAAGGTTCGGTATCTCAAGTAAATATTAAGTTAGAGCCTTCCCCTGGTCATTATTACGAACTAGGAGTTGCTTCTGTTCCTATGGGTTACGGCAATACTTACGGAGAAACACAAACTACCACCTATACTACAAATAATCCACCGTCCGGTCAGTTTTATCCATCCAGTGTTACTACTAATACTACTCAGTACAGCTATTCTAACAGTATTAAATTTAATGCATTAATAGCCAAAAATTTTTACAATTTTACTCTTCTTGCAGGATTGCTTTACTCTACGGGTGCCGTCGGCGTAAATTATTACGTGCCTGATACAGGTAAAAATTTAAAAATTTATGCAAGGGCATTTGGATTTAATTCTGACAATAACGGTGTCAGCGAAGATATTAATGCTGGTGTAGCATATACTTTTTATAGACATATATTTTTAGATGCAGGATATGATAATATAACAGATAATTCTCAAAGATCCATTTATCTTGGAGGCGGAATTAAATTTACAGATAAAGATCTTAAATATCTTATAGTAGGCGGAA
>NZ_JAGDWY010000051.1 GCF_023256235.1 Desulfurella sp. | reverse complement strand
GAAAGAATTTTTATATGTTTGGTATAGCTTTGTTTACATTGGGTTCTGCGCTTTGCGGCCTATCATGGAACCTTTATTCTATTGTTATTTTTAGAATTTTAGAGGGCATTGGCGGCGGTATTTTAGTTCCAATGGCTCAAGCTACGTTAAGGGAAGTTTTCCCAAAAGAAGAGCAAGGTGCAGCTTTGGGTATTTTTGGGATGGCAATGGTTACAGGACCTGCTTTCGGCCCTATGCTGGCTGGTTGGATTGTTACAAATTATAATTGGCGTTGGATATTTTATATAAATCTGCCATTTGGTATCATTGCTTTAATTATGGTAAGCATATTTATAAAAGATCCTCCTTTTTTTGAGAGGAAAAAAGAAAAAATAGATTTTCTTGGCTTAATTTTTATGGCTATTGGATTGGGCACCATGCAAATTTTTTTAGCAAACGGAGAAAATAAAAACTGGTTTAATTCCAACTACATCATAGACCTATTTATTATTGCAACCATTGGAATAATTTTATTTATTATAAGAGAGCTAACAACAGACAAACCGGTTGTTAATTTACGCGTAATTAAAAACAAAAGTTTTTCTATGGGTGCTTTACTTGCAGGCTTATTGGGAGTAGGTATGTACGCTACTATTTTTATTGTGCCTATTTTTTTGGAAAAATTGTTGGGTTATACTGCTTTTGATGCAGGTTTTGCCATGCTACCAAGAGGCCTGGGGCTGATTTTAATGACACCAGTAAGTGGTAAATTATTTAATAAATTAGGGCCTAAAATTCTTGTTGGCTTTGGCTTGATACTTGTTATAATATCTCTTCTTATATTTGCTACGTTAAATTTAAATGTAAGTTTCTGGTATATATGCATACCACAATTTTTGCAGGGGGCAGGCTTTGGCTTTATATTTGTTGCACTAAATACATCCGTTTTGTTAACCATAGACAAAAAAGATCTTACAGCAGTCACGGGAATGTACTATACATTTAGGTTAATTATGGGCAGCATAGGCATAGCATTAGTAGCTACATTAGCTGACCATGGTACAAACATGTATTACTCAAGTTTAACCCCATATGTCTCTATATTTAATAGAGGTACATTAGAATACATTGCAAAATTAGAAAAACATTTTAGTATGCCATTTACCACAGCTATTAATTCAAAACTAAAAGAAATAATTAATGCAGTTGTAATCAAACAAGCCCAGATGCTTTCATATAATCATGTGTTTTTTTATTTAATGTTGCTTTTTATAGCATGTTTACCTTTGATTATTTTTTTGAAGGGGTTAAAAGATTTGGAGAAAAATAAATGATTTACAATGATTTTGTTAAATTGTTATGCTTTTAAACACATTTAAGCGATTTATGGAACAGAAAGTAAACCCCTATGTGATAGCACTTACGGTGATGATATCTACCTTTATGGTTCTTATGGATACCTCCATTGTTAGTGGAGCTTTACCGTATATTGCAGGATCATTATCTGTTACACCAGATGATGTAGCCTGGAAATTAACAGTTATATATTGTGGTTTTGCTATAATTTACTGGACAGAAAGATAAGACTACTCTAAATTACAAAGAGTATGAGGATTTAACATGTTACCTAGAAAAGTTTATACAAGAGAATTTAAGGAAGAAGCGGATGTACTTAACTTACAGATCAGACAAAACAGTTAAAGAAATAGCAGCGAAATATGGATATACCCTACCAGCTTTTGTGCAAATGAAAGAAGAAGACTAGCAAAAGAAGGCAAAAGTGCTTTCCTAAGGCCATGGAAACATTCCTGACAAGGACAAGGAGCTTAAAGCCCTGCAAAAAGAGTATAAGAATGTTGTTGAAGAGCGTGACATATTAAAAAAAGCTCTTGAGCTCTTTTCGAAAACCTAAAGTGATAAATTTGTGATAGCAAAAGAGCTTTCCAAGGAACACTCCCTGAAAAAGATGTGCCGATTATTTGGGGTATCAAGAAGTGGTTACTACTAACCTGTACCCCTTTGTCAAGTCAAATTTTTTAATTTTCTTATTCCCCATTTATCCTGCATTCCCGCTTTCCCGTAACAAGCTTTTGAAAATAATCTGATTTATATAAGAATTATGAACGATTTTTCTTGTTTTTTTCATCGTTACATAGTATACTATGTAACGATGAAGGAGGTAATCTATGTCCATTGTAAAACAGCCTAACAAAAAGACAGGCGTCATATACGTGTATGAATCTGTAGCTTACTGGGATAAGGAGAAAAAACAAGCGAGAGCAAAAAGAAAGCTTATAGGCATATTGGATCCTATAACGCAAGAAGTTGTGCCAACTAAAAAAAGAAACAAGGCAAATAAAGAAGAAAACATTTCAAAGGATTCAAGATATTTTTACGGCGCTACTTATCTTTTTGATAAGATAGCTGAAAATATTGGTCTTTCTAAAGACCTGGAAAACTGCTTTGGCAAAGACTATAAAAAGATTTTATCCATTGCCTACTATCTTGTATTGGAAGACAAAAACACTTTAAGCAGGTTCAATAAATGGGCAAGTCTTCATAAACATCCTGCGAATAATAGTATGAGCTCGCAAAGAATCAGCGAACTGTTTTCTTCTATTACAGAAGACACAAAGAATAGATTTTTTCGTCTTCAAGCAAAACGCAGGGTAGAAAAAGAATATATAGCCTACGACACTACATCAATCTCCAGCTATTCCAAATGCTTGAACCAGATTAAATATGGTGTGAATAAAGAACATGATATGCTTGCACAAATTAATCTGGCCCTTTTGTTTGGACAAGAATCCAACCTGCCTTTTTACTATCGAAAGCTTTCGGGAAACATACCAGATGTTGTTACAGTAAAAAAGCTTCTTTCAGATATGAGCTTTTTAGGCTTTGACAAAGTAAAGCTGGTTATGGACAGAGGTTTTTACAGCTTTAGCAACATAAACTCTCTATACAAAAACCACTTGAAGTTTCTAATTGCAGGCAAACTCTCTCTTAAGATAGTTCAAGACGCTATTGACTCTATAAGGCAAGATATAACACAATGGCAATACTACAGTTCTGATTACAACCTATACGCTAAGTCTTTACCTATAGCGTGGCACTACAGTTTAAAGCGTCCTTATAAAAAAGATGAACTAAAAGAAGAAAAACGCATGTATATGCATATATACTATTCTAAAGAAAGGGCAATTGATAAAGAAAATGCCTTTAATATGTTTTTGTCAACGCTCAAAGAGGAGCTATTAAGTAAAGACATAAAAAAAGAACACCAAAAACAATATGAAAAATACTTTGAAGTATCTGCAAATAAATCAATAAAAATAACACCAAAAGAAGATTCAATTGCAGATACGATGAAAAATTATGGTTTCTTTGTGTTGCTTAGCAATGACATAAAAGACCCAATTGAAGCATTAGAAATATACCGCAATAAAGACTTAGTAGAAAAAGCCTTTGGGGATCTTAAAGAAAGGTTAAATTTTCGAAGGCTTTTGGTATCCTCAGAACAAAGTCTTGATGGTAAGCTCTTTGTTGAGTTCATTGCTCTTATCATATTATCCTATATTAAAAAGAAGATGCAAGAAGCTAAACTTTTTAAAAATTATACAATGCAAGAGCTGCTGGATGAATTTGATATAATAGAATGCTTTGAACAACCAAATAAAAAACTCTATATAGGAGAAATTACCCAAAAACAAATTCAATTATATGAGATGCTGGGTGTGAAACCACCTATCTCGTTACAATGAAGCGGGAATGCAGGATAGTATCTATCAAACAAAGCTTTTAGTGTTGCATTAAGTGTTTCAAGGGCTCTT
>NZ_JAGDWY010000050.1 GCF_023256235.1 Desulfurella sp. | reverse complement strand
TTCTATTTCAATACCTTTTTTATTTTTAAGAAGATACATGTAATATTTGAGCTGAAGAATTCCGCTTGCTAAAGTTCTGGATGATTTTTTAATCTCAGCAATATAATAAATTTTATCTTTTTTTACAATCATATCTATCATTGCCTCAAGATCTGCAATATAAATCTTCTTTTTCTCTTTTTTTAAAGGAAGTTTTATCAATTAATCTGCCAATTTCTAAAAATTCATTGCTTTGGTCTGCATCCAAATGTCTTGACATAAGCCAGGCTTGCCTTTGACAGATATTAAATGCATTAAATAGTGAAGGTGAATAAAGTTTTAAATTTAAAGAAATACTCCCCATTCTGTCTTTAATCCTGTCTCGAAATCATAAATACTATCAACCATTTCGTGATTAACCAATCTTATCCCACCAATTTCCTCAAATGAAGATATGTAATTTTGTGTTTTAGTATTTATTTTGCAAGATAATAAATATTGGTAAAACCAGTGTTTGATTTTTAAAAATTCAGATTTTCTTTCATACCTATCTTGTATTTTTTTTATCTCTAAGAATTGTTGGAGTAGTTGATTGGCTTTTTCATCAAGTGCTAAAAACATATTAAATGAAGGAATTTCTTCTACTAACTTAAATTTACAAAGTTCTTCATAATTTAATTCTTTTAAGCTTTTTATCAAATCCAGGCTTTCTTGTTGAGAACTTTTATTGCTTATCAGGTTATAATATTTATTGATAAGCTCAAAAAGCTGAGATTCCTGATAAATTTTATCTGAAAACAAATTATTGGTTTCAATTAGAGTTAGACCGCTGTAGATATAATTATAATCGTACTTTTCATGATTATTGACTAATTTAAAAATTATAACTTCTCCTTGAGATCTTTTATTGTTTCTATTACATCTGCCTGCAGCTTGAACGATGCTATCAAATGGAGCAAAATCTCTATAAATTACATCTACATCAATATCAACCCCAGCTTCTATTAGTTGGGTTGATACTATAATTTTGTTTTCGGGGTTGTTTTTAATTTCATTTATACGTTTTTTTCTTTCAAAAGGTACAATATTTGCAGATAAATAAAAAAGCTTTTTATCTGAAAAAGTTTCTTTTAATTTTTTATAAAATTTAATGCTTGAATCTATGGTATTAAATACAAAAAGAAAACTTTTGTTCTGGTAGTTTTTAATTTTACTTTTTGCTATTTCAAATAATTCATCTAAGTTTATTTTTTTAATAATATCATTGGTATCTTTCAATATAGTAATTGAGTATTTTGAAAATCTCTGAAAATAGTCTTGCCTTGTTTGAGAATCAATTAGTGGCTGTATTTCTTTTTTACTTTCCTGAAAAATCAATGGCATTGTAGCAGTTAAAAAAATGATTTTGCAGTTTAAAATCTTAATCAGATTTTGAAAAAGCTCTTTTGTTAGTTGCCAGTATTTGTAAGGGATACTTTGGACTTCATCTAGTATGATTATAGAATTTGCAATATTGTGAAATTTTCTAATTTGACTATTTTTATTTGATATTAGTGTATTAAAAAGCTGCCAAAAGGTAGTTAAAATCAAAGGTTTGTCCCAGTTCTCAATTAAAAATTGAGCATCATTCCCAATTAAGCTTGTTTCATCGTTAGTAATTTTGATATCAGCTAAATAATGATGAACAATCATGTATTTGTTAGCTTCTTCTTTGTTTGCCTGAAAAACATTTTCAATAATCTTTTCTGTTTGATCTAAAATAGAAGTGAAGGGTAAAGCGTAAATAATTCTGCTTAAGTTTTCTTGAACTAAAAGATTAAAAGCTAAATTTAAAGATGTTAATGTTTTACCTGAACCAGTTGGCACATTAAGAGAAAAAATACCTGTACTCTCATGCATTTTTTTTAATTGCATAAGACTTTTTAAGTAAATTTCATTTCTAGTTATGTCTAATTCCTGAAAATTGATAGATTTAAATTTGTCAATATAACTATTTATATCCTTATTAAATACAACTGGTTTTAACTTTGTAGAAACTACATCGCTTTTGTCTGAATAGGTAAGTATAGAAAAAATGAAATTCATTAAAAAATAAGTTTCAAAGTTTTTTTCAAAATCAACCCATAATAAATCTTTTACAAAATCAACAATACTCTCAAAATTGAATTGTAGATTTTCTTTAAAACAAGAGAAATTTAGGGTAGAAAATTGTTTTTTTAATATTTCGTATTTGCTTGGTGAAATAGAAATCATAGGGTTTAAATTTTCTAAATCACCATGATGTTTTCTAACTGCAACAAAACCAATAGTGCTAAGCATATCGTTATCTGTTTTTTGTTTTATCAGATAGGATGTAATGCAGGCAGATAATAGTGCATGACTAGTCAAATCATCACTAAAGGTGCATTTTTGCCCGTTTTTTAAATAATCTTGAAAATATAGGGTGGCTTTTCCAAAATCGTGATAATACAAAATTATTTCAAGAGCATCCCTAATTTGCTGTTTTGGAATTGAAAAATTAAGGTTTTTTTTACTATCAAATACATTTAACCCAATATTTTTTACATTTTCCAGATGATCTGAAAGCAACTTATTAGGATGCGAAAAACATGCCATTTTTAAAAAAGTATAATATTTTCGTTAAGGTTTTCTATAAAAGTGTACTTACTAACTATAGCCCTAATAGATTTTGCCTCTTTTTCTAAAATAAAATTTTTTGTTTCTATCAATTCTCTATCTGGTTTCATTTCAGTAGGTAAATGTATTTTTACAAGTTTTTGCTCCCATGATAAATCTAACTTTAAGTTATCATTTGAATCTAATGGAATTATAGAGTTAATTTCTACAAAATTATTGGATGTATAGTTTTTACCATCAAAACTACCAATATATTCAAAATTAGCAAGACACTCAGAAATTCCAAGGACAATATTATACATTGATTTGTGCTCTTTTAGCATGTTTTCTAATTTATTAAGTTCCTCTTGATATACAGAGGTAACGTAAATTCTAAACTTTGGAGACTTTAGAAACTCAAGGTTTATTTGAGTCCTACACGATTCGTGTTTAGGCATACGTGCAAACATTTTTACAACTTTTGTATTGATAAAATTTTCAGGTATATAGGTTTTTGAAATTGGTCTTTTTAAAGAAACTGCAAACTGCCAACTTTTGTTTTGAAAATTATCTAAATAAGCATATTTTGGGTATCCCAAAAAAGCACCAATTATACCATACAAAGCAGTTTTTGTTGGAATAGGAAAAGTAAGTGGAGAACTTGTGGTATATGGAATCCTAAAGTGGGCATAATCTCCCCATACCTCAAACACAACTATTTTCATAAATCACCTAAAAACTTAATTTAACCCAATCTGAAGGTATTGCTCCATTTATTTTTAGATTTTCATCTATTAAATATTCAACTTTTTCAATTTTATCTTTATTTGAATCAAAAACATTAATTAATTGTGAAATATCAAATTTAAAATCTTTTACTGATCTTATTTTAAATTCATTTTCAAAGTCTGAAATTGCAACTTTTTTATCTAGATCTCCAATAAAAAACCCTTTTTCTTTGTATGTTACTTTAAGTAAAAATCGTGGCATTTGTCCAATTTTTGATCGGCTTATTAAATTTTTAGTTCCATTCCATATTGCCTCAAAAAGCTCTTTTATATCTTCTTCTGCTAATTGAGTGTATTTGGCTGCCGTTTCGTTAATTATACCATAAAAACAAATAAAAGAGTAAGGAAGAATATATTCTTCTCTAAAAGTTTGTTGCTTGGCACCTGCTTTTGAAGCAAATGCACCGGTTCCTTTAATATGTTTTAATTCTACTTTATGAAGGGATCTGCCCATTTTAAATTGAACGGGTCCTGTGTATGTTATGGAATCTTTATTTAATGGTATAACACCCCCAAAAAGACGGATATCTATGCATTCATTTATGACTTTTTTTGGATCATTATTATAATCTTTTGCTCTTTCTTTGCCGTCTTGAATACCTTTTGAATCTTCTATAAATATTTCTCTTACAAAGATATCTTTTCCATTTTGACCATTATATCCTTTATATTCAAATAAATAGTCCCTGATTGTTCTTTTTAGTCTAACATCTGTAACAATGTTTATTTTGGTTTCTTCGTCAATTCTGGGTTTATTTTCATCCATGGGATCACCATTGGGGTTGGCATCTGCTATATCATAGCAGAAAAGTAATTCGCTTCTTTTTTCTACTAACATAAAACCTCCTAAAATCTAAGTTTTTACAAAAATCTAATTTTAAAACTATTCAAACTGTCCTTTACTATCATTTAATGGGATTTGCTGCATGGAATCGCCTGTTGTCCCATAAAAATATTTTTCCAAAACATATCCCAATGTAAAATAATAACTCAATTCGTCTATAGAATACTTGTGAAAATCGGCATTTAGCATATATTTGCCAATAGCAGTTTCAATGTCAATATAATAATTAGAATCGTATTCTTCTAATTTGTTTATAATTTCTGGCAGAAGCCTTTTTGCTATTTTTTCGTCAATTTTTAAACTATTAAGTCTGCTCATAAATGGTGTAGAGTTTTTCTTCTGATACTGAATGTTAAGCAACTTTTTAACCAATACACCTTCAAGAAAAAGGGCTTTTTTTAAATTATCGTCGAATATTGAATGTTTTTCAAAAAAATTTTCGAAATCACCATCATTTGATTTCATTCCAATTCTCCTTTCTAAAATTTTTATTTCGTCTAAGTACAATACAATCTTGTATGATTTTAAAGCAATTTGTTCTATACTATCTTTGTTAAGAAATTCATTTCTAATTTTTTCCATAAACCTTTTTAATAAAAACTCAAAAGGTATTTTTTTGCCAATAAAAATGTTATTTAAAATAGAAAGAAAATATTTATCAAAATTACCATCTGACTTATTGTTAGGAAAAAATTCTCTAATAAACTTGAAAGAAAAATCAAATTTGATAGAAAAGTCTTTTTTTGTTTTTATTTCTTCAAAAATATTGTATCCATAGTCTCTTTTATCGACTATGTCTTTTGACTCTATTAAAAACTTTAATCGTGTAGGAGCGATCTCTTGCAAAAACAACAATATTTTAAAAGCACTGTTTGATTCCTTGAAAAATAAAAAGTTAAAATTCACATTATTACTTTCAAGTGATAATTCTTTCAAAATTTTTTCTTCCGTATTTTCTATAAGTGAAGCAGGTTGTTCTTGTAGTGAAAAATTTTGATATCTTTTCATTCTTTTCAATACCTGGGTTAATAATTCATCTTTTTGTACGATTAATTCAGGAATAATGTAGTAATCGAAAGTGCAAAATTTAAAAAGTAAGTTTTTATTAATGTATTCTTTGCCTCTTTCGAGTGTTTTTGCACAATTTGGGCATACAGGATAATTTTTCCACATCAATTTTTGATTAAATCCACCTGCAACATAACTTTCTTTGTCTGCTGTATAAAAATTGAATGTGTTTACAAAACCCCACACCTCACTACTTGGATTTTGACATATGTAACAAAGTTTATTTTTTGCTAAACTTTCCGTATCATATTTATAATAAAAACTTTGATAAGCTTTGTTTTCATCATTTTTAAATACATTTACAAAAATCTATACTCAGGTGGAGGAATTGAAGGTGAAATAACAATTTTTACATTAGAACAGCTCCCCATTCCTCCCATCACTCCTTACAACCAACACATAACCAAGCAAATAGAAGACCTTGTAAATCAAATCTTAGAGCTTACTCAATCCGATGGTTACGAACAGGATCAAGAAAAGCAACAAAAAGTAAGAGATTCAGAAGAACAAATCAACGAGTTAGTATATAAGCTTTACAATCTTACAGAAGAAGAAATTAAGCTCATAAAAGAGATGTGTTAGTGAATAGCAATCATGATTTCATAGAAGAAACATGCTAAAATAATAATTGCGAGAAGAGATTTATGAATATCTATGAAGTAAGATGGGACAAAAACAAAGATGATTGGAGTAAATTGCTGTATATAAGGTTAGATACAACAGATAATTTAGAGTTAATTAAAAGAACTCGTTATAACAAGCATATTAATGAGATTAAAGACAACTTAGAGCTGATCAATGCAAAAAACATTTCCTTTGCTTGTATTGGGAGTTATAAAAAGTATGCTACTAAACTAGATGTTATATTTGATTTGTTTAAATTTAATAAAAAAGAAGATGGGCAATATGTATTTTATTACAATACTACACCACTAAGTTATGATAAGATAGCGAGGATTATTATTAAGGCATCAGAGTTTTCTCATGCAGGGATTTGTGCTTTCGATGGGTATCATTTTGATTTTGTAATTTTTAAAGATGTAGGCAAGATAATGATCAATAAAAATACAGCGTTTATTGTCACGTCTAAAAAAAGACTAAGATTAGTAGATATTAAAGAATTAATTAGTGTTAGCAAAGATAACACATTAGAAGATGCATGCAAAACATATGGGATTGAGGTAGGTAGTGATGAAAAAGATTACAATACATATAGAATAAACTATGTTAAATCTATGATGCTGTTAGCAGAGCGTTTCACTGAGGAGAATATGGGATTTACACAAGCAAGGACTTCTAGACAGTATATACCTCTTAATATTAAAACATTTATACCAAATAAAATGAACGATAAGTTAGATTTTATTGGTGGGAGAGTGGAGATCTTTCAACACTATGCTCCATTTGCTTATGTTTACGATGCTAACAGTTTATATCCTAATGTATTGGTGCATTTCCAATATCCTAATGTAGTTGTAAATAGAAGCACATTAGCAGTGTTGCCAAAAGAAGAAATTGATAAGATGTACAAAAGTCAAGATTTAAAATCTATTTTAAAGTATTATCTGTCAAACGGCAAGAGCCTCAAAGAAATGTATGAGTTATATATATCTATGTTTCCTATCTTACATGTTAAGTTAAAAGGCATATCAAAAGAATTTGAAGAATATAAGGATATTCTTTATAGATATTTTCCTTTTTCTTATAAAGATGAGCATGGAAGAAGATACTTTAGATTTCAGCCCGATAAAGAATATCAAATTCAAGGCTATGAGTCTTTGTTTTTGCTTATGTTTGACTTTGAAGTATCAGGTAATAGCTTTTTCTGCAATATGTCTGACTTCCCAAATAAAGAAAAGATTGAACAGTTGATAAAGGAAAGAGAACGCTTAAAACAAGAACATAGTCAAGGATTTCATCAATATGCGTTAAAAGTGATATCTAATTCTATATTTGGATCTCTAGGCTTAAGGGTTGACTCTGTTAGGCATAAGTCTGTGCACGAAATATCAGATATAAGAAATATCAACATAGAAAAAGCAAGAATATTTGCAAAAGTCTCTGCTCCTTTGCATGCTATTGCCACAACATCATCAGCTAGGTTCTTTATGTATTCTATTATGCTTAAAATACTCTTACACAATTACAATATATATTACACTGATACTGACTCAATTTTTACAAATATACCGCCTGAAAACTTTTTCCAGTTAGTCCAAAATGAAACTATACCATTTAAGTATGAAGCTATGCTAAGAGATTTGTATGTAATATTACCTAAAATGTATGTTTACAACAACGACAGCATCGTTATTAAGAATAAAGGTATAGGAAATGCACTGCAAAACACATTTGCTATTCAAACATTAAGGACAAACTTAACCATTATCACAAAAGCAATAGATATAAATGCTATTCCAAGGAAGATCCCAGAAAATGAACATAGTTGGATATCTGTATGGAACGATAAAAACCTTATGCTGAAAGAGACAAAACTCTATTCTGTCTTAAAAGAAATTGAAGATAAATTATACAACAAACAATACGAACCTTCAGAATTTGAGGTATGATCTTGACAGAAGAATAAATTTAAGATATAATTAAATATGACTTTGTTGCGACCATCAAAGAAGAAGCATGTTGCAAACAACCAAGAAGTGATTATACTATACTCTGGTTTGAAGCATGTGATTTTTCTATGCAATTTCACAAAAGCAAAAGTAATAAATAATAAAATTGTTACAGAAAAAAGAGAACATAAAATTAAGCAAAGCTTAACTATAGATGACATACTACTACGATTACTCCCCAACATTATCATCTTTATAATACTATGCTTTGTATATTATGAAATTAAAGTATTTGACATAGGCACACTATTATTCTTTATTGCACTAGCTAGCAGAAAAGAATTTTTCCTAGTCACTGCGTTCTTCTTCCCATCTCTTTATGCATTATATACGGTAATCCACTATCACGAAATTTCGTGTATTATGTGCATATTTAATGAGCTTGCATACAGCTATGAATATATGTTAGCCAGTACTATTACAAGTTATTTCCTATACATTATTTATATCTTTTTAATCAAACCAGTAGTTATTACCGAAGAAAATATCATCATGGCAATCTTAGGATAGGGGAAACATTAACATGGAACGCTACCTCTTCATAAGCTATTCTTACTTGACAAATATACCTAAATGATTATATTTAATATGACATGTTCATAGAAAAAAGTTATTTCTTGCAGAGTGGATTGGGAAGATGGAGTTTTTTGGATGTTCCTAGTAAGAGAGGCTTTGTTTTTCTAGGCCTTAGAACCGATGCTAAAAAAGTAAAAAATGGAGTTCAACAATTCTTTGTTTTTCTTGTCCAGCGAGGTAAGTTAATATGAAAAAAATAGCAATTGCTAAAGAGCTTATTTTCATAGGGCTTGCTTCCGTGGTCTTAAGCAGTTGCGGTGGCGGAAGCGGTAATTCAGCTGGAACTACACCATCAAATGGTGGGCAAACACCGCCTTCTGGTGGTGGTACGGGGCAAACTCCGCCGTCAGGTGGTGGCACAGGGCAAACACAACAATCAGGAGGTAGCACTGGGCAAACTAATCCCACTTGTCCTGCAGGACAATATTGGAATGGTTCTCAGTGTGTTTGCCTTAGCAGTGACATGTTCATAAACCATCAATGCATACCGTCAGCTACAGCAACGGTTTCTGTGCCAATATATGAAAATCCAGGATACTATAATGTTTTATCAGTATCCCTTACGCTCAATGGAAATGTTATTAATAATGTTATACTAGATACAGGCCAAGGTGGCGGATTAGTGTTAGCTAATAGTTCTATCACCAATGGTAACTACGGGGTTAGCACGGGGCAGTCATGTAGTGGACAATATGGGGGAGGACAATCTTTTACCGGACAACTATACTCAGCTACCGTATGTATGAACGGATTGTGTACTACAATGACCTACTGCTCTCAAACAGCAGGAAATGCTTTTGGTGCTAATGGAATTAACGGAGATTTGGGAGTAGGTTGCAGTGATTATTTCCATGCTTGTTTCCCTGCTCTATTAGGCTACCACAACTACAGCTTTAGCTTTATCTCTCTAACAAATAACGCTGAAGTTGTCTCTTCAACCACACCTATAGGTTATTTAATCTTTGGTGGTTCTGTTAGTGGGAATTACACTACAATATCCTATAACGGCTACAATACTACCATGTACTCTCCCTCTGCAACATCTTCCTCTGTATCATACTCCACAATGTTTGATACAGGAACAGGAACTTATACTTCATTTGGTTCTTTACTGCAACAGTTACCAAATTGGTCATCTTCATCGTCTCAGTATTTAGATGGATGTTATATACAAAGCGGTTATACTCTTTATTCATCTAATACAAACAGCAACCTATATTTATTTAGTTTTACCACTTACGATCCAAATCAAGGTGGCTATGGTAATCTGATCAATAATGTCGTATGTTATGCTGGCGATTCATCTCACCCCTCTTGGTTTAACTTTGAAGACTTCGGTATGCCATTTTTCCTTAGCCATCAAGTTGAGTATGACTTAAACCAAAACGGTCTAACTTACCAAATAAAAGTATCAAATTAAGGAGGTGCTTTATGTTTATATTTGTAGGCCAACCTTTAAATGTTACATCTAAAATAGAACAAAAGGTTATTATGAACCAACCAGTAAAAGTAATAAAAGGACAGCACTTTACTTACTATGTTAG
>NZ_JAGDWY010000049.1 GCF_023256235.1 Desulfurella sp. | reverse complement strand
AAGAGAGTATTTTACCAAAGCTTACAATATTTTTAAGTCGGTTGGAGATGAGCCACACGCGCAAGATGCTTATCAAGATTTGCAGGAACTGCAGTAAAGATATTGACTTGACAGAGGGATAAGTTAATAAGTTATATCCCGATAAAGATGCAGTAGGTATATGATTTAAATAATTTATCTTTAACAACCTTAGGAGGTAATTATGGAGGAAAAAAATAAAAAAAACACACCTTTTTTGTTGATTTTAATTTTGGTTTTATTATCGGTTGGTATTGGTTATCTTATAGGCCAATCAGTCCACAAATCTCCACAATCTGCAAACCAAACAGTATCGTTTTCAGACAACACTACAAATGGTTCAAACTCTACAGCATCTCAGGTTTCTAACAATACGGCAAACAGCAAAAATACAAAATGGGTTTGCTTGGATTACGATAAAAACAATAAGTGTACTTTAGAATATGATAAAGATGATATTCAACAAGTTTATGGTTCAGTTTTTAAGGTTTGGACTAACTGGTATGGAGAAAAAGTTAAAAATACAGAAATAGAATTAGGTGTACGCGATGGTTTGCCAGTGAAAGCTTTTGATAATTTCTCTCACACAACAGTTTTATACTATATTGATTGCGATAATCAAACTTATAAAATAATATCATCTGCAGATTACGACACAGACGGAAACGTTATTAATAGTCATGATAATCAGGGCGATAGTTATTCTCCAATAGTTCCTGATACTTTAGGAGATGCATTATACAAAGCTGTTTGTAATAAACAATAAAGAGGGGTTGTTATGAAAAAATTTAATAAATCCGTTGGTTTGATTATTTTTGTTTTCTTTTTATTTGGTTTTTTTAATGTATCCTATTCAGAAGCTGATGATTGGACTTGTGTGGGTTATGATCAAAACAATAAGTGTACTATTGAATATGATAAAGATGATATTCAACAAGTTTATGGTTTATCGGCGAGTAATTTTAAAAATTTCGATTACACACTTTTATCATTATCTATTGATTGCGATAATCAAACTTATGAAATAATTTCAAAGTATGATTATGACAAAAATGGAAATGTTATTTACAATAAGGATTGGAGCAAATATGTTAGTTTTAAACAAATACTCCCAGAAACCACGATTGATGCTATATATAAATCTATTTGCAATAAACGAAAGTATTCAACTAAAATTTTTTCTGGAAAAATTACTGTAAGCACAATTAAGAATTTTACATACACAATCCCAGTAATAAATTATGATACAGACAAAAGAATTACTTTTAAAAACGGAAAAGCATTTATAGGAGAGCCATTAAATAGCAATTATGTTTACTTTGAAATATCAAAATATAAATTTGCTGATATAAATGGAGACGGAAAACCAGATGCAATTGTTGTCTTTATTGAATATGTAGGGGTAAGCGGAGCAGTTTACTTTTTAACTGCAATTATACAGGAAGGAAATAAACTTGTGCAGACAAATACGATAGAATTTGAAGACAGGTGCCAAATAAACAAAATTGAAGTCAAGAAAATTCATTCCAAGCCTGAAATATTTCTTGATATGATGGTTCACAAACCAACAGATGCTTCCTGTTGCCCTACCCAAAGGGTAATTAGGTGTTTAGTCTTAAAAAATAATTATTTAGCACAATGCGAGTGATTTTTTAGAATAACTTAGAATTGTTTGATTTACTTGTAGATGATGTTTAAAATAATATCATGAATTTTGTTTCTTGATGGAGTTGGGTTGATTCTAGTAGAATAGATTGTTAGAATAGCACCAGTAAATGCTTTTATTAGGAAAAAAGCCATGAAAGAAATAATTGTTCAAATCGAAGAAAATAAATTATTAATTGAATTAAAAAAACAATTTTATGAAAAGGAAGCTGTTTTTGCTGCTGCTTATAAATTTACAAATCTTTGTTCTATAATAATTGAACCAACAGATGATTATTCTATAGGCGTTTATTTTCAGTTATTGAAGGATAATGATAAGGTTGATTTAGAAAAAATTGCAAAGGATTTTTGTAATGAAGTTCTAGATCAACAAGTTAGATTAGATTTAGAGAAAAGATACGGAAATATAAAAAATTTAATAGTTCAGCAGGCGTTCAATCCCATTAAAAATTTGAAAGATAGTATAAATGAATGAAAATAAGAGTAAATACATAGTAATGCCTTTTAATTTTAAATTATTTGATAATGAACATGTTTTACTTGTTAACGATGCTGGAGATTATTATTTTTTGAAAACGTCTGATTTTGATAATCTAATAAATTACAAATTGGACAAAAGAAGCGCCATTTATCAAGATTTAAATAGTAGGCAATTAGTGTCTGATTATAATGATATTGACCTTTCAATTGAGTTATTGTCTACAAAATATAGATCTATAAAAAGTTTTTTAAGGAATTTTACGTCTCTTCATATGATGGTTATAACTTTGCGTTGTAATCATAAATGTAGGTATTGTCAGGTTACTAGTGAAGTGGAGGAAGCTTATAAATACGATATGAGTCCAGAAACAGCAAGAAGAGTGGTTGATTACATTTTTTATTCACCCTCTCAAAATATTAAAATTGAATTTCAAGGTGGAGAACCTCTATTAAACTGGAGCACAATTGTTTCAACTGTTGACTATGCCGAAGTTTTAAATAAAAAATACAAAAAAAATCTTGAATTTGTAATTTGCACTAATTTAACTTTATTGGATGAAGAAAAAATAAATTTTATAAATAATCACAATATAGCGATATCAACCTCTCTCGACGGTAATAAATTTCTACATGATAAAAATAGAATCTTACGCAATGGTAAAAGTAGCTATGATTTGTTTATAGAAAAATTAGAATTGGCAAGAAAAATGCTAACACGCAATAGAATATCTGCTTTAATGACTACAACCATAGACAATATCGATAAGTTAAATATTGTTATTGATGAATATATCAAATTAGGATTTGATGGTATTTTTCTAAGGGCATTAAATCCCTATGGATTAGCCTCAAAATATGTTAACGATATCGGTTATCCAATTGAAAAATTTATATCGGCTTTTGAGGAAGCTTTAAATTATATAATAGAAATTAATATCAAAGGAAAAAGATTTATTGAGTATTATACAGCGTTATTACTTAAAAGAATACTAACACCGTTTGGAACTGGCTTTGTTGACTTGCAATCTCCTTCCGGAGCTGGTATTGCTGGAGTAATTTATGATTTTAATGGAGATATATATCCAGCTGATGAAGCAAGAATGTTAGCTAGAATGGGAGATAAACATTTTTTAATGGGTAATGTTTTTAAAGATAAGTATATAGACATTTTTAACGGAGAAGTTATTTCTGATATAGTGAAAAAATCATGTCTTGATGCTATGCCTGGATGTGCAACTTGCGTTTATAAGACATATTGTGGAGCAGACCCAATTAGAAATTATCTTGAAACAAAAGATATTGTAGGTCATAGGCCTTCCAGTAATTTTTGCAAAAAACATATGGGGTTGTTTGATATAATTTTGAACAAATTAAAAAACAACAAAGAAGAAGAAATGAACGTTTTTTGGTCATGGATATCATATTGAAATTTATTTTAGGATTTAAACATGAAATCATACAAAGGAACACCTTATAATATAAATAATACGATTATCGGAAAAGTAACTCATAAAAATAATTTTTTTTTAAAAAGAAAAAATTATGTTATTTTATGCAATGAAAAATGTAGCCATTTATATGGTTACTCTGGAGCAATATTCATCTCACCTCCTGCGTTAAATATTCCAAAAAAAATACCTTATATATATTACAATGATAACCGGATGCTCAGCGATTTAAAAGATGATGATGTTGTATTGTTAAATCCTGACGGTAGCATAAATGTCCTTTGGGAAACTGAATCGAACGATAATGTTTTTTTTCTTACCAATCAATGTAATTGTAAATGTATACAATGCCCACAACCACCTCATGAAGATCCGCAAGGATTATTTGAGCTTAATTTAAAAATCTTAAATCTTATTGATCCTCAAAAAACAAATAATTTATGTATAACTGGTGGAGAGCCGACAATATTAGGAGATAGATTTATTGGTTTTTTGAAAAAATGCGCTGATACTTTTCCTGAAAGCAATATTACTATACTTACCAATGGAACTCAATTCAGTAACTTTGAATTTACTAAACAAGTATGTAGTATTAAAGCTAAAAATCTTTTAATCTGTATAAGCTTATATGCGGATACATATATATTGCATGATAGAATTACACGATTGAAAGGAAGTTTTTATAATACTGTTAAAGGTATTCAAAATATTGCTAAATTTTACAAAAATATAGAAATAAGGTTTGTTATTAGCAAGCTTAATTATCAAAGACTCTTATCTTTCGCAATTTTTGTTTACAGAAACTTTCCTTTTGTAACACATGTTGCTTTTATGGGTCTTGAGATGACAGGTTATGCTGAAAAAAACTTAAATGAGGTATGGATAGATCCTGTTGACTACAAAGATTATTTGAAAAGTGCAGTTTTAGAGCTAGAAAGAAGAGATATAAATGTTTCAATATACAACATTCCTTTATGTCTTCTCCCAAAAGACATTTGGCGTTTCTCAAGAAAATCAATTTCTAATTGGAAAAATGATTATTTACCTATATGTAAAAATTGTGATATGCAAGAAATGTGCTGCGGTATTTTTACTACTTCTGCTTTTCAAAGCAATAACATTAAACCAATTGTTATTGACAAAAACCAAACTTAAGTTTATATTTAAAAAAGTAACATTACATAAGGAGGCAATAATG
>NZ_JAGDWY010000048.1 GCF_023256235.1 Desulfurella sp. | reverse complement strand
TGCAAGGCTAACAGTTTCCATAAAACCTCCCAGTGTATAAAAATTTATATAACGATTCTAAAATAATGTCAAATTTTTGTTTGGATGTTTCACCTTGACAAAAATTTAATAGTTGGTAAGTTAGAAAGAACAAAAACAATAAAGTAGGAGTAAGGTATGATAAAATACAACAAAGTAACAACGGAATTAGCAAATAAATTCAAACACATATGTGGTGAAAAAAATGTAATTTATGATAATAAAGAAGAGTTATTTAACTATGCTTATGACGAATCTGGAAAATTATTCGCACATATGCCAGAAATTGTTGTAAAACCACAAAATACTGAACAAGTCTCAAAAATAATGAAATTAGCAAACGAGAACATTATTCCCGTTACTCCAAGAGCAGCAGGTAGTGGGGTAGCTGGAGCTGCTATTCCACTTAAAGGAGGAATAGTTTTATCTGTAGAAAAAATGAATAAAATTTTAGAAATTAACACCATAGATCGTGTCGCTGTAGTAGAACCAGCAGTTGTTACAAATGAGTTGTGTGAAAGAGTTTTAGAAGAAGGACTTTTATATGCAGGTTATCCTATGAGTGTTGAGATGAGTTTTATAGGTGGAAATGTGGCTACAAATGCTGGAGGTGACAAGGTTATCAAATATGGCAATACAAGAAAGCATGTTTTAGGTTTAGAGGTTGTGTTGGCTAATGGCAGTATTTTAAATCTTGGAGGTAGAATAAGAAAACAGACATGGGGCTATGACTTGTTAGATTTAATGATCGGATCAGAAGGCACACTGGGAATATTTACAAAAATAATTTTAAATCTTTTGCCTGCGCCTGGTAAAAGTGCTACATTACTTGTGCCATTTGATAATGTTGAAAAAACTACACAGGCAGTGTCAAATATTATAATAGCTATAAGAAAACTTCCATTAAAAGTTGAATTTATGGATAAATTGTCAGTTGAGCTTTCTGCTAAATATTTAAATACAACAATACCTTTTCAGGATAAAGCTAAAGCTTATTTAATAATTGAAGTTGATGGAAACTCTCAACAAGAGCTTGAAGATACATATCAGAAAGCAGGAGAAGCCTGTTTAAAAAATGGGGCTCTTGATGTATTTATAGGAGATGATAGAAAATCAGCAGAAAACATCTGGAGAGTTAGAATGGTATTTGCTGAAGCTTTAAGATTAGTAGATCCTTATGTCTCTTTAAGTGGTGATGTGGTCGTTCCTCCTTCAAAAGTAACTGAATTAATGGAAAAAACTATAAAAATTGCAAACAAGTACAAAATCCAGGTTGCAATTGCAGCTCATATTGCAGATGGTAATCTTCATCCTGAGCTTTTTAAGCCAGACTATGTATCACTTGAAAAATGGCCAGATCTAGCAGAAAAAATTTATTCTGAAATAACTGAAGAAGCTATAAAACTTGGAGGAGTTGGAAGCGGAGAACATGGGGTAGGTTTTCTAAAAAAAGATATATTTTTAAATACTAAATCAGAGATAGAACTAAATATAATGAGAGAAATAAAAAAAGTCTTTGATCCAAACAATATTTTAAATCCAGGAAAGATTATTTAATGAATTAATCCTTTTTTCTTTTGTATTGTGGTATAGACATATTTACCACTTGATTAATGATTTCCTGAAAATTCCCCGTATTCTGCCATCTTTGGGTCTTATAGAGGAGATATACCTTCTCAAAAAAGCAGTGAGCTGTTTTCATCAATCACGGAAAGCCAAAAACAGCATTTTTTTGCTCTCTGGGGCAAGCGCAAGGCAGATAATGAATACTGGGCTTATGACATTACATCCATTTCAAGCTACTCTGAAGGATTAGCCCAGCTGCAGTATGGACATAACAAAGAACATGATGCGCTTGAACAATTAAATCTAGCAGTTGTTTTTGGGGCAATATCCAATCTGCCGTTTTATTATCGCAAGCTTGCTGGAAACACTCCAGATACCAAAACGCTAAACAACCTTTTGATTGATTTAAGCCAGCTGGGTTTTAAGAATGTCAAGCTTGTAATGGACAGAGGCTTTTACAGCACAAGCACAATATAAATGAACTCTACAGCAAGCATCGTAAGTTTTTACTCTCCGTTCCTTTTTCAATCAATTTCATAAAGGATAATCTTGATCCAATCTATGATAGTTTCAAAACATACGACCACTACGACAGCGACTATGAACTCTACATGCACACCGTAAAAACAACATGGAGCTATAAATGCGAAAGATCATACAAAAAAGATACTGTAAGTAACAACCGAAAAGTTTATATCCACTACTATTACAATATAGATAAAGCCGCAGAAGACGAAAAAAGACTTGATAAGCTTATTGTGCTTTTAAGAAATGAATTGCTTGAAGGCAAAACCATCAAAGAACATGAAGCGCTTTACGCTAAGTATTTTAACCTTATACAAACAACAAAACATGGCCTTAAAGTAGAAGTCAAAAAGGATGTTGTTTCAAAGACCAAACGCTACTATGGCTTTTTTGCTTTAATGACTAATGAAAAGATGAGCGCTAAAGAAGCATTGCAGGTTTATCGAAACAGAGATGTTGTTGAAAAGGCTTTTGGTAACCTCAAAGAACGTCTTAATTTAAGAAGGCTCTTGGTATCCTCAGAACAAAGCCTTGAAGGTAAACTTTTTGTAGCATTCATTGCTCTAATTTACCTCTCTTATATCAAGAAAAAGATGCAGGAGGCCGGTCTTTTTAAAGACTACACTATTGCAACGCTGCTTGATAAATTAGACCTCATTGAATGTTTTGAGGTATCCGGACATAATATTCGTTTTGGAGAAATTCTAAAGAAACAATATGAAATATATGAGGCTCTTGGTGTTAAACCGCCTGCCTCGTTATGAGTTACGGGAATGTAGGTTACAAGCCCAAGGCTAAGCTTTTCTTTGGAATAGCTATAGGATGCTTTTGGGCT
>NZ_JAGDWY010000047.1:22477-27322 GCF_023256235.1 Desulfurella sp. | reverse complement strand
CATACATCACAAAATGTCTTTGTAGTCATAATGAATGTTATAGATAAAGACTATAAAAAACAGTTATTATCTAAAAATGATTTTAATATAGTAAGGATAGTTTTGCCAGAAGGCGAAAATGACAAGAAGTACGAAAATGCTAAGGATATTTTAGATTCCTGGTTTTTACAAGAAAAATTAATTTTTGATGTTGATTGTTCATTTTATGCTTATTCTTGCACGTATGATTTAAATAATACAAAAAAAATACTTTATGGCTTTTTGGGGGCACTAAAGCTTGAAGAACTTGGCGGTTCTATAAAGCCACACGAAAAAACACTAAAAGGCCCAAAAATAGATAGATTTAAGCTAATAACTTCAACAAACGCTATGTTTTGTCCTATAATGATGATTTACGATGATGAGGATTTATCAAATTTCGTGAAAGGTTGTAAAAAAGAAAATCTTTTTGAAGTTAATTTTGAAGATAAAATTCATAATGTTTATAAAATAAATGACATAGAAATAGTAAATCATATAAAAGAATCAATTAAAAACCAAACATTAGTTATAGCTGATGGACACCATAGGTATGAAACATGCTTATCTATCAGAAATTATTACAATAAAGCTGGACAAAAAAAGGCAGGGAGTGAATATGCACTTGTATTTTTTGTGGACAAAAATGATGGATTGGCTTTGATGCCAATTCATAGATTGATTAAAAAAATTAATATTGATGATTTTAGACAAAAGATTTATAATTATTTTGAAATTAGCGATGATTTTGACTATGATATAGTCATGTATGATGGTAAGTTTACTTATTTGAAATATATTGATAAAAATTCGAAAGATTTAATAGACAAACTCGATGTTAAGCTTTTTGAAAATATAGTATTTAAAAAAATGCTAAATCTAAGCGATGAAGATATTGCAAACAACGAAATTTCAGGTTATGCACACTCTAAAGAAGAAGTTATAAAAAGCGTGGATAGAAAGGAAGCTGTAGTTGGTTTTTTGTTAAAGCCTGTTACTTATGAGTCATTATTTGAGATAACAAAAAATAATCTTACATTTCCTCAAAAATCAACATATTTTTATCCTAAAATTCCAAGCGGTCTTGTAGGATATCACTTTAGTAGCATTGAAGGATGTCAACATGTTTGAAATATTTGTTGAAAGTGATTTTTCTGCTGCTCATAGATTAAATAATTATCTTGGAGCATGTGAGAATCTTCATGGCCATAACTTTAAGGTAGAAGTTGTTGTTAGATGTAAAAAATTAAATCAAATCTATATAGGTATTGATTTCAAAGAATTAAAAAAACACTTAAAAGAAATATTGTCAACGCTAGACCACAGATACTTAAATGAAATTGATTATTTTTCTAAAACAAATCCCACCTCTGAAATGATTGCTAAATATATTTTTGAAACATTAAAACCTCGCATAAAAGACTGCATGCTTTATAGTGTTAGTGTTTATGAAACACCTACATCTAAGGTAACTTACACGGAGGATTAAATGACATTTGAAGAATTTATATTGTCTGTGGCAGGTGGTGCTTATGTTCAGCTTGGTATAGTGGAAGATCCGTTTGATAATACAAAAAAAATCGATTTGGATATGGCAAAAGCAAGTATTGAATTACTGGAAATGCTTAAAGAAAAAACAAAAAACAATCTAACAAAAGATGAACAAGATTTAATTGAAAGCATAATATATGACTTAAATGAAAAGTATAATGAAAAACAAAATAAGTAGGTCTGACAATGAATAATGTAGAAAAATTATATAATAATTTAGATTCTATTGAAAATTTACCGGCTTTTCCACAAATTGCGCTTGAAATTACTTATTTATTAAGAAAAGAATCTACATCTGCAAAAAATTTATACGATCTTATACAGAAAGATCCTGTTTTGGTTTCTCAAATATTAAAAGCCGCAAACTCTCCATTTTATGGTCTTCACGGAAAAGTATCTTCCCTTATGCATGCTATTAATCTGCTTGGTTTTGTTCAGATAGAAAATATTGTTATAGCTTCGGCTTTGCTTTCTACTATGAAAAAATTTCCTATAAATAAAAGGTTTAATCCAAATCAATTCTTGGACCACTCGTTTGGTTGTGGCATAACAGCAAAAATTATTTCTAATATTTTAAATTTTCAAAGTGGAGGTTTAGAATTTTCTGCAGGTGTAATACACGACATTGGGAAAGTTATATTAGATTTATACAGTCAAGAAGATTTTGATAGAATTCTGAATTATGCATATAAGAATAATAAATCATTTTATGAATCAGAAATTGAACTTTTTGGCATAACTCACTGCGATTTAGCTGAAAAATTACTAAAAAGATGGAATTTACCAGAAGATTTAATCGATGCTGTGGTAAATCACCATACTCCAAAAAAAGCAAAAAATCCAATAATTGCATCCATCATAAGTGTTGCAGATTTACTTACTTACTCAGAAGGTATAGGTTTTGGTGGAAATTACTCTAAATTTTTAATGGAAGATCAGGAAGGATGGAAGATTATAACCTCAAATTTAGAAATTTCTAAAAAAATCGATTTAGCTTTATTTACATTCAAGCTTTTTGAACAAATTGATGAAGTAAAAAGAACTTACTTTAAGGAGCTATACTAAATGCCTGAAATGGATCCTGAGATTTTTGAAAAATTAAGAGATTTTATTTATGAAAAAAGTGGTATTTTTTTTGAATATAGCAAAAAATATTTACTTGAAAATAAATTGAACAAGCGCATACAAGAACTTAAACTAAGAGATTTTGATGATTATTTAAAATTTTTACAATTAAATAAAAATGAATTATATTTTCTATTCGATGCAATAACAATAAATGAAACATATTTTTTTAGACATGCACAACAAATAGAAGTATTTTTGATTATTGTGGATGAACTTTTGAAATATAAACCTATACTAAATGTTTGGAGTGCTGCTTGTTCAACTGGAGAAGAACCATATACTTTAGCAATAGCTTTAACTGAAAAATATGGTAATAACATACCTGCCAGGATTTTGGCATCGGATATAAGCCAAGAAGTATTAGAAAAGGCGAAAATTGGTGTATATAATGAGTATGCTTTAAAGGAACTTACACCTGATATAAGACAAAAGTATTTTGATTTCGAAAAAAATACTTACAAAATAAAAGATTTTGTTAAAAATAAAGTAGTATACAAGCAGGTAAATCTTGTAGACAACAGGGATTTATCAACTATTGGTAAAATGGATATTATATTTTTAAGAAATGTATTAATTTATTTTAACAATGAATCAAGACAAAAGGTTATAGATAAAATTTATAATGATATTTTGAATAAAAACGGTTATTTATTCTTAGGTGCTACAGAATCTATTTCAAGATTAAACACAAAGCTTAAACTTGTTCATTTTAAACAAGCACTTGCATATAAAAAAGAAGAGTAAGGCAAGCAGGCTATAAGCCAGGTTCTGTAAAGGATTGAATCCTTTGGGAGTCATTTATCTAAGCGACCTACCCGGAGATTATAGGCTCGGATCATGCCAATCTCCCTATTTGGTCTTGCTCTAAGCGGGGCTTGCAATGCCACAACCATTACTGGTTATGCGGTGAGCTCTTACCTCACCATTTCACTTTTTGCTTAAAAAGTAAATTACTTTTTAAGCAACTTCTTTTCTGTTGCGCTTTCCTGTGGATTACTCCAACCCTTTTTAGGGGCGCTTCGATCCGATAGAGCCTGGACTTTCCTCTGGCTTTTAATGCCAGCGACTCCCCACCTACTTGCCTCTATTTAATATATATCAAAGTTTTTATTTGTCAATTGATCTTGCAGTATCCAGGTATTTTATTAAGCCTAACGCAATGCCTTTTGCTATAGTTTGTTGATAATTGATATCCTTTAGATAACTATTATCCTGTGGATTTGTTATAAATAACGTTTCGATTAGTATAGAAGGGCAATTTGTACCTACAAGCACATAAAATGGTGCTTGATCAATACCACGATTTATTAAGCCAGGATATGACGGTTTTGCAATGGAATACATAGACTCATCAATATCTTTAGCAAGAATTGCCGATTCTTTCAGTTTAGCCTGATTTATTAGAGAAATAATGATTTTATTGATTGTTCCCATTTGTTCAATTGGGACATCATTTTCCACAGATGCTATCCTTAAAGCCTTTTGATTGCTTGTTGCATTTAAAAAAAACACTTCCATTCCTTTAGCTGATGGGTCAAGTGAAGCATTGGCGTGAATTGATACAAATAAATCCGCTTTAGCATCATTTGCTATTTTTACCCTTTGCAAAAGAGGAATAAATACATCGCTATCGCGCGTCATAACCACTTTGAAGCCTTTTTCTCTTAAAATTTCTGCGCAGTATTTTGCTATATTTAAAACTACGTCTTTTTCTTTAAGTCCTCCGATACCTATTGCTCCTGAATCTTTTCCGCCATGTCCTGGATCAAGCACTATAGTTATATTTTTTGGATTATAGGATAGTGGTTTTACCGGAGTTATTATCATAGGTATGTTATTTACAGTTTGAGTTGAATTAGTTTGTGCGGTTTTGATTGTATTCTCATCGCTTTTTGAAGTGTCTGATAAAATCAGGTTTATTATAAGTGTGCTTTTATTTATCTTTGATAAAGTTATATTGTATTTGTAAGCTTTATTCAGTTTAAAATAAATACGTGTTTGGTTTTGGAGTTGTTTTAAGATAATGTTTTCTACATCATATTCAGGTTTTAAATTTGCTTTTATCTCGCAATTGTTGGTTCCAATATAAAAAAGTTCATTTGAAAGCCTTATATATGTGTAATTTTCAAGATTATCAATTTTTAGCAT
>NZ_JAGDWY010000047.1:8286-22467 GCF_023256235.1 Desulfurella sp. | reverse complement strand
TTTTAGCATTATTGTCTGTTTTGTTTGAGAAATTTTTACTATATTTATTGAATTAAGCGTTAAACTAAATGCTCTTGAAAAACATAATAGAATCAGAAAGATAATCAAAATTGTTGCTTTTTTCATCGAGTGACATTATACTAACAACTGGTTGTTATTGCAAGGAGTTTTTTGTTGTATTGTGATTATTTAATTTGTTTTGAAGTGGAGTTTAATGAAAAGACTCAAAAAACTGATAATAATTAACACAGTTTTACTTTTTATTGCTATCATATTTGTCATTTATGCTATTTTTTCTTTTCAAAATTTCATCAATCAGCCAAATTCAAATATCAAAAAAAAGGTTTATGTAATTATTGCTCCAAATCAATCGGTTTTATCAGTATGTGAAGAATTGCAAAGTCAAAATATTGTAAAAAGATACGATTGGTTTTATTATTATGTACGTTTGTCTGGTAAATCCAAAGATATAAAATCAGGCGTTCATGTTTTTTATACAAACAATTCACCAAAACAAACGCTAAATGAGCTTATTGGAGAAAACAAAAATGATGTCATATTTTCTATACCACCAGGTTTTGATATAAAAAGTATTGCACATAGACTTAATCGACTTGGCCTAGATGGTAATGAATTTTACAAATTAGCAAACTCTAGATCATATACTTATAGTTTACTTGGCTATCATGCACCAAATATGGAGGGTTTTTTGGGTGCAGGTGATTATTTTATTGAAAAAAAAGAAAAACCATCTGTTTTAATAAAACTTATGTTGGAATTATTTAAAAAAGATTTTTCGGATTTAGCAAATTTTAATCATATTAATAAGCGTTTATATGATAAAGTAATAATTGCATCTATGGTCGAAAAAGAAGCAAAAGTAAATTCTGAAAGACCGTTAATTGCAAGTGTTATATACAACAGGCTTAAAAAAAACATGCTTTTACAAATCGATTCTTCCGTTATATATGGTATAAAAGACTTTAAGGGAAAATTAACATTAAAAGAATTAGAGAATTCAAAAAATAAATACAATACATATATATATAAGGGATTGCCACCATCTCCAATATGTTCTGTGAGCTATGAATCTCTAAAGGCCGCTTTTTATCCTGCAAAAACGGATTATTTGTATTTTGTGTCAAAAAACAATGGCAGACATGTATTTTCAACTACATTAAAGCAACAAAATTACTGGGTTGATATATTTCAGAAAGGTAAAAAATAATAATGAAGTACTATATTAAAACATTTGGCTGTCAGATGAATGAACGAGACTCAGAAAAAGTTGAATCAATATTACAAGAAAATGGTTTTGAAAAATCAAGTCTAAAAGAAGCTGATATTATTATTGTAAATTCTTGCGCTGTTAGAGAAAAATCAGAGAAAAAAATTTTTAGCGAGATTGGAAGGATTAAAAATATAAACAAAAAAGCAAAAATAGTTGCAATGGGTTGTGTTGCACAAATTTTTAGTCAAAAACTTTCTAAAATATCAGATGTTGTTTTGGGTACAACATCAATTTACGATTTTAAACAGTACTTTAACAAGGATTTAAAAGATTTTAAAGGTATTTTCGTATCAAATCAGATTATAAACCCTGATTATATATTTGGACATCTTAAAAAACCTACAGCATATATTGATATAATTTATGGTTGTAATAATTTTTGCACATACTGTGTAGTGCCTTACACGCGCTTAAGGGAAATATCAAGATCTTACAAAAATATATTGCAAGAAATAAATAATGTAGTTGAAAATGGCGCAAAAGAAGTTATATTATTAGGTCAGAATGTTAATTCATACAATTTTGATGGAATAAATTTTATTAGGTTGTTGGAAATGATAAACAAAATTGATAAATTAAAAAGGATAAGGTTTGTAACATCTCATCCAAAGGATTTTAGTGAAGAATTAGCAAGAGCAATGTCTCAACTTGATAAAGTATGCGAGCACTTACACCTGCCACTTCAATCTGGTTCGGATAGAATATTAAAATTAATGAGAAGAAAATACACTTTTAAAGATTTTGCAAAAAAGGTAGAATACTTTAGAAAATATAATCCAAAAGGTTCTATTACAAGTGATATTATAGTGGGTTTTCCAATGGAAACAGAAAATGATTTTAAACAAACAGTTAGGGCTTTGGAAGAAATAAAATTTGATGAAATTTATTCTTTTAAATATTCTAATAGGCCATTTGCAAAAGCTTCTTTAATGCCAAATCAGGTTAGCGAAGAAGAAAAAGCACAAAGATTAAGCTTTGTGCAGAATTTACAACTAAAAATAAGCGAACAAATAAATAAAAGTTACTTTGGAAGCATACATGAAGTATTAATTGAGTCCAAAGCGAAAATTTCAAATCAAATGCAAGGAAGAACAAGAACAAATAAAATAGTAAATATAAATAATACCTATCTATCTTTGCAAGAAGGTGATATTGTTAACGTAAAAATAACTAAAGTTAATAAACATAGTTTTAATGGTGAGATATGTACAAATTAGAATTTACTGATTTAATATTTAGTGATAATAAAAAGCAAGCACAAATTATATTCGAAGATGAAAATGGCGATTTTTATGCTTTTTCTTTATCAGCAGAACGAGCAAGACTGGTATATTTGTTAGTCTATCAAACTTATGTGCCAAAAAAGACTATATACGAGGTTTTTTTGAGTTTTATAAATGCCATTGGCATAAAAGTTAAGTCTGTTGTGATAGAAGATGTGGAAAATTTAAGTGCTTATTTAATTTTAGAAACACAAGATTTGCAAGATATGAAAATGACAATATGCACTCAAGATGCTTTTGTAATTGGACTTTTAGCTAAAGCTGATTTTTATATTAAAAAAGACACATGTTTTGTAGACCCTATTGAGTATTGCTGGCTTGATTTTGTTAAACGCTTTTTGGGGGGTTGATTGAACATCAGAGAGCGCATAGAAAAAAACGAAGAGCTCTATTTGTGTGAATTCGCTGCAAAATCAAGTCAGACAAGAGGCAGATTAAAACCAGAAGAAAAAGACGATATCAGAACTGATTATATGCGTGATAGGGATAGAATAATTCACTCAAAATCGTTTCGCAGACTAAAACATAAGACACAGGTGTTTTTTTCTCCTCTTGGTGACCATTACAGGACACGTATGACACATACACTTGAAGTATCTCAGGTAGCAAGAACGATTGCTGTTGCCTTAGAACTCAACGAAACACTTACAGAAGCAATAAGTTTAGCTCACGATCTGGGTCATACGCCGTTTGGTCATGCAGGTGAAGCTGTTTTAAATAAAAAAACACATGGTAAGTTCAAACACTGGTTTCAAAGCTTGAGAGTAGTTGATATACTTGAAAAGGATGGTAAGGGATTGAATTTAACATATGAAGTCAGAGATGGCATATTAAAACACTCAAAGGGCAGGGGCAATATTTTGCTTGACAAAAAAAATTCTGCTATTACACTTGAAGGACAAATCGTTCGAATAGCAGATATTATTGCTTATGTAAATCACGATATTGACGATGCACAGCGGGCAAAAATTATAGACAAAATACCACAAAGACTCTCAAGCGTTCTTGGTGATACACACTCAAAAAGAATAACCACAATGGTAAAAAGTGTTATAAAACAGACAAAAGAGTCTAATTATCAACAGATTTTAATGGAAAATGATATACTTGAATGTTTGAATGAATTAAGAGATTTTTTGTTTGAAAATGTCTATATGTCGGATGCAATACAAAGCGAAATATCAAAAAGTTCTAAAGTTATTAGTGATTTATTTGAATATTTTATGGAACATATCGATTTAATACCTCAATACGGCTCTACAAAAGAAGAGTCAGTTGCAGATTACATATCTGGTATGACAGATAGGTATGCGATGAATTTATACTATAAAATTTTTATACCAAAATCATGGGCAATTACTTAAAATTAGGGGGATAATATGTTTAAATTTGGTGAAAAACTAATTGATTATTCAAAAAAGAAAGGCTTTAGTCAATGCGAAATATACATTGAAAAAATAATAGAAAAGTCATTTGATTTGAAAAACGAAACTGATTTTTCAAAAGGTTTAACTGAAACAATAGGTGTTGCTTTGCGTTTAATAAAAGGTAAATATGTCTTTTTTGTAAATTCTACTATGAATAATGAAAAAAGCATCGAAGATCTTATAGATAAAGCATCTTCCATAAATTTTTCAAAAAAAATTGATGGGCAAATTTTGCCACAATTAAAAGAAGAGTTAAATTTTAGTGAAATTAACTCAATTGATGAAACAAAAATCAAAGATGCAGTATACGAGATGAGTTCAATTGCAAAAAATGCAGATAAACGCATACAGAATGTTAAATCTTCTTCTATAAATACAATTGAAAAACATGTCTGGTTAATGAATTCATATGGTCTTAAATCTCATCAGGCTTACAACGCAGTAGATGCTCAGGTAAGTGTTCTTGCCAAAGACAAGATAGAAGAAATAGGCTGGTATGATCAAAAAGGTTTTAGTTTAGATGAAATTGATTTTGAAAATATTGCCAAAACTGCGTCGATCAGAGCAATAGAAAAACTATCACCATCAAGTTTTTCTACAAAAAAGTTAAGCGTTATACTATCCAATGAAGTAATGTCTTACATGCTTAGGTACTTTTTTAATATTTTTAGCGCTCAAAGCGTTATTGACAAAACCACAAAGTTAGAATTAGGCAAAAGGGCATTTTCGAGTTCAGTAAGCATAATAGATGATTTTTTCGCAAAAGGTGGTATAAAGTTTTTTGTTGATGAAGAAGGAATTAAAAAAACACACACAATAGTAGTTGAAAATGGAGAATTAAAAACATTTTTGCATAACACCTATACAAGTAATAAACTAAAAAGTCGAAATACAGCAAATGCAAGACGTTATAGTTTTGTAAACCCAATTAAGGTTGGCCCTGCTAATTTTTATTTAAAACCGTCTGAAAAAAGTTTACAAGATTTATTTGATAGCATTGACGGCTTTTACATAACAGAAATAATGGGAATGCATATGGCAAATCCTGTAAGTGGCGATTTTTCACTAGGTGTAAATGGATTTTTAATTGAATCTGGCCAAAAGACTCACTATATAAAAGCTTCAACATTTTCTGATAATTTTTATAATATTTTAAATAAAACAATGGCAGTAGCTAATGACCTATATTTTACTGGTTCTGTGGGTAGCCCAAGTGTTTGGGTTGCAGATTGTGTTATCGGAGGGGAAAATTGAGTTTAGTAATTTTGGATTTTGGATCTCAATATACTCAACTAATCGCAAGACGCATAAGACAGATGGGATATTATGCCGAGATTTTACCATACAATGCAAAACCAGGCAGCAACGTAAAAGGTATAATTTTGTCAGGATCGCCTTTTAGTGTTTATGAAAAAAATGCACCAAAACCAGATAATTCTATTTATGAATTGAATGTTCCAATACTTGGAATATGTTACGGTATGCAACTTATAGCAGAAAAGTTCAAAGGAAACGTTGCATGGGCCCAAAAACGAGAATACGGTTATGCAAAAATCTATATTGATAAACAGGATGATTTATTTTTTAATATAAAGAATGAAAATATTGTATGGATGTCGCATGCAGATAGAATTGATAAACTTCCAGAAGGTTTCGAAATAATATCGCATACACAAAATTCACCATATGCTGCTATTAGAAATTTGGACAAAAAAATATGGGCAATCCAATTTCACCCGGAAGTTTCCCATACTCAAAATGGTAATGTTATTCTTGAAAATTTTGTTTCGCGCATATGTGGCATAAGCAAAGATTGGAATATGGTTGATTTTCTTGAAAAAACTATTAATGATATAAAGCAGGAAATAAAAGATAAAAAAGTTTTATGCGCAATATCAGGCGGTGTAGATTCTTCTGTTTTGGTAGTATTGCTAAATAAAGCAATAGGTGATAATGTTATACCTGTTTTCATAAATAATGGACTTTTGCGCCAAAACGAAGAGGTAAGCGTACAAAAGGCTTTTGAAAAATTAGGAATTAAAATAAACTATATTGATGCAAGTGAATTGTTTTTAACAAGACTAAAAAATGTAAAAGATCCAGAACAAAAACGTAAGATTATAGGTCATACTTTTATTGACGTGTTTAGGGATTTTGTGTTAAAATTAGGTAAAATTGAGTATTTAGCACAGGGTACTTTATACCCTGATGTCATAGAAAGTGTTGCTGTAAAGGGTCCTTCTGATGTAATAAAAAGTCACCACAATGTGGGTGGATTGCCAAAAGATTTAAAATTCAAGCTTATTGAACCTTTTAGATTTTTATTTAAAGATGAAGTAAGACAGCTTGCAAAACAACTTAATCTTGATGATTCTTTTATTAACAGGCATCCTTTTCCAGGTCCTGGTTTGGCAATAAGAATAATAGGTGAGGTTACAAAGCAAAAACTCGAAATTTTAAGACAAGCGGATGATATAATTATAGAAGAAATTAAAAAAAGTGGCTATTATGATAAAGTTTGGCAAGCATTCGGAGTTTTGCTTGATTTAAAAAGTGTAGGTGTTATGGGTGACAAAAGAACTTATGATTACACAATAGTATTAAGAGTAGTGGAGAGCTTAGATGGTATGACGGCTAATTGGACGTATTTGCCATATGATGTTTTAAATAGTATTTCGACACGAATAATAAATGAAGTGTCGCACATAAATAGGGTGGTACTGGATATATCAAACAAACCACCAGCAACTATTGAGTGGGAGTAATATGGAAAAACGACTTGTATTAAGTGATCCAGCATACCTGGGTAATGTCTTATATAACCGTAAAGATACATTAAAAAAAGTTGAGAAAAAGCTTAATGTTTTTATTGTTTTTAGGGGAGGTGAGGTTCTGATAAAAGGTAGCGATAAAAATATACAGCTTGCTTACAATTATTTAAAAAATATCAATGATATGGTGGATAAGGGTATTCTTATTGGAGAAAATGCTATAGATAGTTTAATTTCTGAGTTAGACAATAACAATACTTTAAACGCAAAGGTAGTTTTTAATCCCCCAAAAGCTCATGCAAAAATAAAATCTATACTGCCAAAAAATGTTAATCAAGCAAAGTACTTGGAGCTCATTGAAAAAAATACAATTACATTTGGGATTGGACCTGCTGGTACAGGAAAAACATATCTGGCTGTTTTTGCTGCCATTAATGCTTTACTTGAAAAAAAAGTTAAAAGGATAATATTAACAAGACCAGCAGTAGAAGCAGGTGAAAAACTTGGCTTTTTGCCTGGAACTTTGTACGAAAAAATTAACCCTTATATGAAACCATTATATGATGCCATTTATGATTGTATCGAAACTGAACTTGCCCTAAAGTTAATTGAACAGGGAAAAATTGAAATAGAGCCACTTGCCTATATGAGAGGCAGAACGCTTAATAATGCTTTTATCATTTTAGATGAAGCTCAAAATACAACTGTAAGTCAGATGAAGATGTTTTTAACAAGAACTGGTTTTGATTCCAAAGTTGTAATAACAGGTGATATTACACAAATTGACCTGCCGCACAATATAAAAAGCGGTCTGGCTGATGCAGTGAGTTTACTTAGAAAACTAAATTTAGAATCAATTGGCTTTGTTGATTTTAAAAGGGAAGATGTATTAAGAAATCCGATAGTATCAAAAATAGTTGAAGCATATGAAAAAAGAGATAAGGATAATCAAGAAAGCGAAAGCACTTTTTGAAAAATATCAGCATTTAATTACTAATGAATTTTTACTAGCGCTAGTATTTTTTATTTTAATTGTTTTTTTAATAGTTCCAAAAAGTAAACTTGGCATTAGTTCTCTAAAAATTGGAGATGTAGCACCAAAAACAATTCGTTCAAATGTATCCATGCTAGTTGAAGATCCGTATGCTACACATGCAAAAATTCAGCAAGCGGAAGCTGCGGTGCCTAATGTTTTTTATTATAATCCTGAGTTGTACGATAATTTATATAATAAAATATACACCGCATTTAATGATATAGCGAATATAAAAGATAAAATGCTTGCTTTAAAAAAATTCAATCAGGATTTAGATATAAATTTAGATTTGGATACTTTTAATAAAATTTTAAAAAATAAAAGTATAATACTAAGGTTTACAAACACAATATTGAAAGATATTAACAGATATTATGTTTTATCTGGACCATCGGATTACCAGTATGTAAAAAACCAGATTTTGATATACAACACAGAGTTAAAAACCAGCAGGCTGGAAACCAATACGGAGAAATTTATTGATTTGAATACAGCTAAAGCTTTATCGTATGATAAATTGCACTGGTCAGTACCAAACTCAGAATTAAGAAAACTGATTATTGATTTTGTTTTTTCTTTAGTTAAACCAAATGCTTTTTATAATTCAGAAAAAACTCAAGAACTTAAAAAACAGGCAAGAGAAAAAATAGCTCCTGTATATCTAAAGTTATCCAAAGGTGAAGTTGTTGTTAGAGAAGGTGACATAATAGATAAGAATGCTTATGTAAAGCTGAAAGCATTAAATTCTTTATTTGAAGTTAAAAACAGGTTTTTAGATTTAATTGGAATTATTTTAATGTTAGCCGTTTTTTTTGTCACTTCAGCATTTGTTTATAAAAAACTCAGACCCACAGAAAAAATTCCATACAAAAAATTGATTGTAATAACTGGTACTATTGTACTTTTACAGATAATTTTAATAAAGGTATTTTATTTCTTGTCAGTAGTTGTGGGTTACTACTCACCAGATTTTCCAAAGAGTGTGTTACTTTATCTGGTACCTTTTGCTGTAGCTTCAATCCTAGGTGTTTTACTTGTTGGTTTTAAATATTCAATTTCGATTTCATTAATTACAGTTATTTTAGCTTCTATAACTGTAGATAACAGTCTAAGGTTTATGATTTTTATTTACTCTTTTTTGGATAGTGCTGTTGCAAGCGTATACCTTGTCGGAAATAGAAATAGAGGCGGTATTGTTAAAGTAGGTTTTATCATATCTTTTATTAATGTTGCGCTTATACTTATATTTTATATGTTACAAAGCAATAATTTATTTAATAACGTAACATTAATAAGCATTGGATTGGGTGCGCTAAATGGTATTTTAACAGCTATAATTATCAGCGGTATACTTCCAATTTTTGAATGGTTATTTGATATAGCTACAAATGTAAAGCTTGTCGAGCTTGGAAACCTAAATCATCCATTACTCAAAGAATTAGCAATTAAAGCTCCCGGAACTTATCATCATAGTATAGTTGTATCAAGCCTTTCTGAAGCAGCCTGCCAGGCAATTGGTGCAAACTCATTGCTTGCAAAAGTAGGATCATATTATCACGATATTGGCAAACTAAAAAAACCTACATATTTTATTGAAAATCAATTTGATATAGAAAATCCTCACGATAGGCTTATGCCATATGTAAGCAGCTTAATTATTAAAAATCATGTAAAAGATGGTGTTGAAATTGGAAAAAAATACAGACTTGGGTCACAAATTATTGACATTATAGAACAGCATCATGGAACAATGATTGTTAAGTACTTTTATGACAAAGCAAAAGAAATGGGTTTAAACCCCAATGAAGAAGATTTTCGCTATCCTGGACCTAAACCTCAATCCAAAGAGTCTGGTATTGTTATGCTTGCAGATAAAGTTGAGGCAGCTACAAAAAACTTAAACGAACCTACTGTTACGCATTTAAAAAATTACGTTAAAAATCTAACAAACGAGATTTTTTTAGACGGACAATTAGATGAATCTGATTTATCTTTGAGGGAGTTAAATTTAATTGTTGATAGTTTTGTTAATGTACTTATAGGTATTTTCCATCACAGGATAAAATATAAATGAGAACAATAATTGATGAGTGTGGTATAAATAATAAATCATATTTTAAAAAGTTTCTTGATTTTTTGTATAAAAAATTCAATATTTCACAAAAAAAAGAAATTAACATTTTATTTTGTAATATTGATAAAATAAAAGAGTTAAATAAACAATACAGAAAAAAAAATACTGCTACAGATGTATTGTCTTTTTATGGTTATAATGATAATATACTTGGCGATATTGCTATATGTTGTGAAGTAGCTAAAAAAGAAGCTCAAAAAGCTGGAATGAATGAGAAAGAATTTTTATTATTTTTAATTGTGCATGGTTTTTTGCATCTATTGGGTTATACACACGATAATATAAAAGATTATGAGACAATGATTGATTTACAAAAACAAATTTTGCAGGAGTGGAATCAATTATGAGAAAAAAATTTATATTCACTTTACCTATTATTGCTCTTGGTGTTTATTTTGGAAAAAAAACTAAAATAATTGAACAAGCAAAACAAGATATAAATAATATTTTTGAAAAAGATCCAGCAGCGCGAAGTATACCGGAAGTAGTGTTGTGTTATCCTGGTCTTCATGCTTTGTGGATGCATAGATTTTCGCATTATTTATGGAATAAAAATTTAAAGTTAATTGCTCGATTTACATCTCATATAAGTAGATTTTTAACAGGTATTGAGATTCATCCTGCTGCAAAAATTGGAAAAAATTTTTTTATTGATCATGGTATGGGTGTAGTAATTGGTGAAACTGCAGAAATCGGAGACAATGTTACGCTGTATCAGGGTGTAACTCTTGGCGGTACAAGCCTGGAAAAAGTAAAAAGACATCCAACGCTTGGAAATAATATTGTTGTAGGAAGCGGTGCCAAAATTTTGGGTGCATTTAAGATTGGAGATAATTCTAAGATTGGCTCAAATAGCGTTGTGGTAAGAGAAGTTCCAGATAATTCAACAGTTGTTGGCGTGCCAGGTAAAATTATTAAGAAAGAACCTGCAGAAGAAAGGAAAGATTTTGATCATACAAAATTACCTGATGTTGAAGGTAAATTATTTAGATACTTATTGCATAGAATAGAAGAATTAGAAAAAGAAATACAAGCTTTATCAAAAGGCGATAAAGAAGTTATAAAAATTGAAGAAGAAAAAAATATAAAAGAATTAAAGAGCATAGAAAACTACATTAAAAGTTTTGATATAGGTATAGGAGGGGTTAATGGAAAAAATGACAATTAGTCAAAAAATTCTTGCAAAACACGCAAAAAAAGATTTTGTAAAGCCAGGAGAGATTATATTGGCTGATGTAGATCTGGCGTTTGCAAATGATGTTACAGCACCTATTGTTATAAAATTTGTTAATGATTTGGGAGGTGTAATAGCAAACAAAGATAAAATAGCGCTTATACCTGATCATTTTACACCAAATAAAGATATAAATTCTGCAAACCAGTGTAAAATTATGAGAGATTTTGTCAAACAAAACAACATAAAGCATTACTGGGAATCAGGAGAGGTGGGAATAGAGCATGCGCTTTTGCCTGAACAGGGGTATATTAAACCTGGTATGTTAATAGTAGGTGCAGATTCACATACCTGTACGCATGGAGCTTTTGGTGCATTTGCAACAGGTATGGGAAGTTCTGATGTAGGTTTTGCTTTCGCCACAGGTAAATCATGGTTTAGAGTTCCAGAATCCATTAAATTTATTATCAATGGAAAAAGAAATAAGTGGGTTGGTGGCAAAGATTTTATACTTAAAATAATTGGCACAATTGGCGTTGATGGTGCACTTTATAAATCTATGGAATTTTGTGGTAGCGCAATTAGTGAGTTATCTATGGATGATAGGATGACAATGTGCAATATGGCAATAGAAGCAGGTGGAAAAAACGGTATTATTGAAGCTGATGAAACCACAATTAATTATTTAAAAGAAAGAAATATTGCAGATTATGAGATATTCAAAAGCGATGAAGATGCCCAATATGTAAAAATATATGAATTTGATGCTTCAAATATTGAGCCACAGGTAGCTTTTCCACACTTGCCAGAAAACACTAAAGGTATAAGCGAGATTAAAGAAGATATAAAAATAGATCAGGCTTTTATTGGTTCATGTACAAATGGTCGCATAAGTGATTTAAGAATTGCGGCTGAAATTTTAAAAAACAACAAAGTGGCAAAATATGTGCGCTTAATTATTATACCTGCAACTGTTGAGATTTACAAACAAGCTATGAAAGAAGGTTTATTTGATATCTTTTTGGAAGCAGGAGCTGTTATATCCACACCTACATGTGGACCATGTCTTGGTGGACACATGGGTATTTTGGCTGACTCAGAAGTTGCAGTCTCAACATCTAATAGAAATTTTGTTGGCAGAATGGGATCTCCTAAATCTTTTGTTTATCTTGCCAATCCAGCTGTTGTTGCAGCAAGCGCTGTAGCAGGAAAAATAATAAATCCTGATGAGGTGATAAAATGATTGTCGCAAAAGTATGGAAATTTGAAGATAATATTGATACAGATCTAATCATACCTGCAAGGTATTTAAATACTTCTGATGAAGCTGAACTTGCCAAACATTGTATGGAAGATGCAGATCCAGATTTTGTAAAAAAGGCACAAAAAGGTGATTGCATTGTTGCTGGTTTTAATTTTGGAAGCGGTTCATCTAGAGAACATGCACCTATTGCTATAAAAGCAGCTGGTATATCCTGTGTTATAGCAAAGTCATTTGCAAGGATATTTTACAGAAATGCTTTTAATATAGGTTTAACAATTTTAGAGTTACCCGAAACAGACAAAATAAGCGAAGGTGACATTTTAGAAATAGATACCAACACTGGTAAAATTTTCAATAAAACAAAAAACGAAACATACCAGGCAACAGCTATACCAGAATTCATGCAAGAGTTGATTGAAAGCGGCGGTTTGTTTAATTATGCAAAAAAAATGATTCAAAAAGGAGCTTAAAATGAGTAAATTTGTAATTTCCGTAATGGAAGGTGATGGCATTGGTCCAGAAATTGTTAAAGAAGGTCTTAAAGTTTTAGAAGAAATAGCAAACAAATTTAATCATACATTTGAGTATAAATATGTTTATGTAGGCGGTTGTTCAATTGATAAATTTGGAGTACCGCTAACACAAGAAACAATTGATACGATATTGTCAACCGATGCGTTATTTTTTGGTTCTGTAGGTGGTCCAAAATGGGAAAACCTGCCACACCATTTAAAGCCAGAAGCAGGTCTTTTGGGAATCAGAAAAGCTTTGGGCGCTTTTGCAAATTTAAGGCCTGCAAAGGTATTTAATGAGCTTGTCGATGCATCAACGCTTAAAAGAGAGATCATTGAAGGAATTGATTTAATTGTAGTTAGAGAACTAACGGGAGGAATTTATTTTGGTGAGCCAAGGGGTTTTAGCCAAGATAGAAAAAAAGCTTTCAATACAATGGTTTACACAGATGAAGAAGTCAGACGTATAGCCAAACTCGCATTTGAAATCGCAAGACAAAGAAGAAAAAAATTAACAAGTGTAGATAAAGCAAATGTTCTTGAAGTATCACAATTCTGGCGTGATATAGTAATAGATGTATCCAAAGATTACCCCGATGTAGAGCTAAATCACATGTATGTTGATAATGCTGCAATGCAACTTGTTCGAAACCCAAAGCAATTTGATGTAATTGTGACAGGTAACATATTTGGCGATATATTAAGTGATGAAGCAAGTATGCTGACAGGTTCTATCGGCATGCTTGCCAGTGCATCTGTTGGCGGCAAGGTTGGATTGTTTGAGCCAATACATGGTTCTGCTCCTGATATTGCAGGCCTTGGTATTGCAAACCCTATTGCTCAGATTGAATCACTTGCAATGCTTTTAAAATACGGACTTAAGCTTGATAAAGAAGCAAAATGTGTTGAAGATGCTGTTAGTTTGGTTTTAAAGATGGGTTATAGAACGCCAGATATTGCAACAAACTCAGATAAAAAAGTTAATACTGCACAAATGGGTGATCTTATAGCAAAAGCAATTCATGAGGTATGAAAGAAACATACTTTAAAAAAGTCAAATTTGTGGGTAGCTTTTTAGAAGCTCCCACAAGGCTTGAGTTGCCTCAGTTTGTTTTTTGTGGAAGAAGCAATGTAGGTAAATCTTCGATGATAAATGCTATTTTAAATCAAAAAATAGCTAAAGTAAGCAAAACTCCAGGGAAAACCACAACAATAAATGTTTTTTTGGTTGATGAAAAATTTTACCTTGTTGATTTGCCAGGGTATGGTTTTGCAAAGCGTTCAAAATC
>NZ_JAGDWY010000047.1:4495-8276 GCF_023256235.1 Desulfurella sp. | reverse complement strand
TGCTAAATGCCAATATGTTGCAGTTGATTTTTTTGCTTATAGATACAAAGGTATCAATAATGCCTAGCGATGAGATTTTTTTAAATTGGCTTAAGTATAATAATTTAAGTACTGTAATTGTGCTTACAAAAATAGATAAAGCAAGCCAATCTCATCTTGCTAAAACAAAAAAAGCCATTGAAACATTAAACATAAAATACATTAAAACATCATCTACATATCATGAGGGTATAGACAAGCTTGCCCAATTAATTGAGCAAGCTTGTGATGTTAGTTTTAATCTAAGTTTATTTTCTTAGACCATTTCAAACCGCTAACATCGGTTAACTCTACTGTATAATAACCTTTTTTAAGTGATATGTTGCCTGTTGGCTTGATATTTATTGTGGCTTTTGCTCCAAGTGGTACAACAAGTGAAAATTTGTTTGGCTCAATTTTATTAAAGTAAAAATTTTTTATATCATTTTTAAATAAATTTTGATTGTTTGGATTTATTGTTTCAACTACCTTGCCTTTTTCATCAAGAAGAGCTATTTCTTCAATAAAAGCACCGTAAGTATCAGGACCATTTGTGCGATAAATAGTTAAATTTAACTCACCATTTTTTTTGAGATGTGCATTTAAAATTTCAATCTTTGGTATTTTTGATAAATTGTACAATTTACCGTATAAGCCACCATGAAGGGCCTGATAAGTATATAGTGTTATAAACATAGCTATAATACTAAAAATCAAAGCTTCTGTTTTAAAAGAAGACTCATTAGTTTTTAAGTTATTTGAAGCCAAATATGCAAGGAGTTTTGAATTTTTATTTTTAAAAAACATATTATCAAGTGAAAATAAACCCCCACCTAAACTAAAAATAACAAGACCGCTTGATATGCCTGCTATGCCAATCTGCCATTCATCTACACAGGTTGAGCCAAGCCAACCTGTACCGAGTAATATGCCAAGTGAAAGTAAAGTGGCACCTATTGCAGATAACCTGGTAAAAAGCCCAAGTACTAATCCAATACCCACAAAACCTTCTATAATTGTAAATACCATTAAAAATATAAATAATAAATGAGGGTGCGTGATAAGGTACTCTATCATGGGTTTTATAAATAATGCATGAGGCAAAAAATGATTAAATGCGTGCCCCATAAATGCAGGTGAGTTAGGGTCAAGTTTTTCTGGATCATTTACGACCCGTCTTAAAAATGCACTAAAAAATTGCCATCCAAGCACAAGTCTGATAGGCGTTGCCAGGGTTGATATGCTTTTAAATGAAAAAGATTTTTCTATAGCCATCAAATCCTCCGAATATTAATTTATTAGACCAAGTGTTCTTGCAAACATATAAAAAGCAAGTATTATAACAAAATAGGAAAAAATTCGTGTTAAATAGCCTGCTTTTATTCTTTTTGCAATAACTACACCAATGGCCATACCAATAATCGCACCCACGCTTATGTATATTGCTTGTGTTATTTCTATTGAACCTACACCACTAAGCCTTGAAAGAATACCCCATAAGCAATTTAAGGCAATAACTAAGAGGCTTGTTGCAATGGCATCTTTCATTGGAAAATCTAAAATCAAAACAAGCGTTGGTACTATTAAAAAACCACCACCTACACCAAAAAATCCAGTCATCAAACCAATACCAAAACCTGCCAAAACAAATTTTGACCATGCACTTAAACCTTTTATGTTTTTTAGACTTATTTGTTGTTCAGATTCTTTTTTATTTTGGTATTCTTTTTGTCTTAGCATTAGTATGCCAATAACCAACATCAATGCAGAAAATCCATACAGTATAATTTTTGCTGGCAGCAAAGAATTTATGTAAGAACCTAAAAATGCACCAAATATACCAGCTATAGAAAATACAATGGATATTTTCCAGTGGACGTACTTTTGCTTGCCAAGCATGTATTGTATAGCACCAGCTAAAGAGCCAACGCCAACAACAACCAAACTTGTCCCCGTTGCACTATGAACATTCATATCAAGCAAATAAAGCAGTATAGGTATAGTTATAATTGAGCCACCAGCACCAGTTAAACCAAGTGTTAAACCAATTATAATTCCGTAGATTAATTCCATATAACAAATATTAATCATCAAAATATTTTTGTCAATATAAATTAAATGTTTCCAAAATAAGTTTAAAAATTCTCCATTGTAATTGAGTTGATTTGAATATTTAAAATAATCACTTGCAAGTAAATAAATTGTTTCAGAATGGATAGTAGAAGTTTCTATTTGCCTCCAATCTATTATGGAATATTTTTTAAGTTTTAAAAATTTAATCAGCTCTTCAACTTTTGTTAAATCAGACTCTAGGTCTAGGAAATCTATTAACACTTTCATAGGTATAGCTCTGGTATAAAATAAAAATGTTGAGAATGGATTTATACCTATTGAAAGGGCAACTCCTTTTTGCTTAAAATCATTGATTAAATCAATCAATTTTTTAGGTGAATCATTAGGGTTAGGGAAATAAGAAATAATATCTTTAACTGAAAAATTACTTATATCTAAATTATAACCATTTAAATTATATTGTGATAATATGATTTCTAAATCATTACTTAATGAAACTATGATTGATTTTGTAATCTCTACTATCTTATCTATGTCTATGAGAGAAATCCATGGTTTCATTTCACCAGGACTTTCGATAGTAATTGCAATTCCATCACCATATTTTTCATAAAATCCTATGCTATCTTCAAAAGTTTTAGCATTTGATATTCTTATACCAAATACTTCAAACATAAACTTTGCAAAAGAATCGTTTATATTGCTTGATCCAATTCCTCCGTAAATCATTGTTTTGAATTTATCATAAATTTCTTGACCTTCATGAATTCTTATATCATCTAATGTGTTATATTTTTTGCTAGTTTCTATCAAATAATCCTTTAATTTCTTTAAAATGTATGCATCTTTGTAAAATTCAATTAAATCATTTAAATATTGCTTCCAAGAATTCGGCATCCATATTTTATTTCGCCTTGCCCAATCCCTTAAAGATAAGGTCTCTTCAATCATAGCATCTTTACCCCTTTTTTGTATTTTCCTGATCAATATTGCTCAACAAATAATCTTTTAAATTTTTTTCTATTGAATTTATTTTATCATTTAATTCAATGCTCTTTCTGTAAAACCATTCATTTACATCAATTATATCTACGGACCCGCGTCTTACCATATCTAGAATGTCTGTAACGTCATGTCCATTAAAGTTCATAGAGTCCTTGGCGCCTTTATATATCTGTCCTTTATACTGTTAAAACCTTCCAAAATTATTTCGGAATCAAACTGAACTGGAATGTCGTCCCTTTCATGTTTACCTTCAGGCACAAGCACTATGGCCTCTTCTGGAAGTTTAACATTTTCTAAATCGTTTAGTAGCACTCTCAAAGCATTTATTCTCTTTTCTATATCCCTTTTTTCTTCTGCACTTATCTTGATAAGTGCCAATTTAGATATATGATCAATACTAAACTTCATGGTAAAAGCCTCCTCACATCGCGCGGGTACAGGGATACTTCTCTTATGTTGCCCACGCCTGTAAGGGTCATCAATAACCTTTCAACTCCCATACCAAATCCCCCATGGGGTGGCATGCCGTAGGAGTATGGTACTAAATGGTATTTGAAGCTCTTTATGGGGAGACCTGCGACTTTTAGGTTCTTTCTTAAAAGGGAAGAATCGTGCACCCTTTCACCTCCACTGCTGAGCTCAAGTTCACGGAACATAAGGTCAAATGAATACGTAACTTCATCAT
>NZ_JAGDWY010000047.1:2072-4485 GCF_023256235.1 Desulfurella sp. | reverse complement strand
TGGGTTTTATATAAAACGGTTTTAGCTTAATTGGCCACTCAGTTATAAAGTAAAAGCCATTTACATGCCTTCCAAATAATTCAAGTTCTTTCTGTCCAAGGTCATCACCAAAGTTAAGCTTGATGTTATTTTTGTTTAACCATTCAATTATTTCGCTGTATTTAAATCTGCTAATATGTTCAGGAAGCTTAAGTTCGGGCGCCTTTATGCGCTTTAAAATTTCATATGAAGTTTTCCAGATATCTGTTATTGTGTTTCTGACTAAGCCATCAATTAGGTTCATCAAGTCATCATTTGATAAAAACGCGGCTTCAACATCAAGGCTCACAGATTCACTGAGATGCTTTAATGTTCTTGAAGGTTCTGCTCTAAAAATAGGCCCTATTTCAAACACTTTTTCAAATGGCATAGTTAGCTCTTCCTTGTAAAGCTGAGGGCTCTGTGCAAGAAATGCCTGCTTATCATAATACATAAGAGGAAACAGCGCTGCCCCACCCTCAGATGCTGAAGCGATTATCTTTGGGGTGTTAACTTCAAGAAATCCCTGAGAATATAGGTACTCACGCACAGACTTTATAACTGTGGCTCTAAGTGTAAACAGGTCAAGATTATACGGCCTCCTTAGGTCAAGTGCCCTGTTATCCAGTCGCAGGTCAATTGACGGCACATCCTTGGTCATTAAATTGAATGGTGGTTCCTTCTTGACCTTAGAAATTACCTTCATTTCACTTACATGTATTTCAAAACCCCCTGGTGCCTTTTCGGTTTTTTTAATTATGCCCGAGGCACTTATTACGGTATTCTGTTTAATGCGATTCAGTAGTTTTCTTTCATTTACTACGAGCTGAACCTGTTTTCTGTTTTCAACTACTATCACAAAGGCCAGAGTCTTTTGCTCCCTTATACTGAGCACCCAGCCCATAATTTCTGCCTTTGTTCCGTCTTCCACTTTGCCATAAACTTTTAACAATTTAAGCCCATTGTGTATTTTAAAGCTTATTTTTATAAATTTATTGATTGTTTCCGACGTGACACCACCTTTATAATTGACCGCAAGCTTTCAGTGGTTGCCGAGCAATCTGATTGCTGAGTTGATATCAGGGGCCATTGCGCTTGGCAAGATCTCAAATCCACCCAGAGGAAATTTGCCACTGCCATACACCCATAATGTACTTGAGCCTGACTGCAAAGGTATCTCCACATCAAAAAAATAATCGTCGCCTACATGAATCCTGTTGAGGTCAGCATAATCGGAGTAGAATTTTATATTCCCCTTTGTATAATGTGTTATATCTGGACTCAGAACTCGCTTAAAGTACTGCTTTACATTTAACTTTGTCAAAATTTTGAGCTGATATTTGCTGAAGCCGTTGGTTGCAGCAATCGCTTTTCCATCTATGGCTTTCAGGAACTCAATTGCACCATTCAACAAAAATATATTCCCTGGAGTATAGTACTTTTCTTGCAGCTCTTCTAAATTCCAACTTTTCTCTACATTGAGCCTTTTGGCCACGCTGTAAATTATATCCTCCCAATCAAAGGCAGTATATATTCCCAGAGAGAGCCTCCTATAATGCTCCGAATAAATTAAGTTCTTTACCTGCGCTGGATGCAAGCCGGTAAAATTGCATATATCAATTATGTAATCTGGGAAGACCTCCATTGCATATTCGTTATAAAACAATGTATCATCCAAATCCACAGTATAAATATCAAAATTCCCAAGCGACGGGTTTCCATTTGCATATGGATGATCAATTTCCTTATCTGACTTAACCCCCAACCTACCCCCCTCATTTAAAAAAACTGCACTGGCCCTTTTACTTACTATTTCCCTTATGAGGCTCGTATAATTTATGTGGTTGCTCAATTTAGTATATGGTTTCACACCATGGCCTTTTTAAAATCATCGTTAACTACAATTCCGCTTTTAATTAAAAATTCATACATTGGAACCATGAGCGAAGCTGCCTCAGCCTTTCCCAAATGCAGTTCATGCATCATTTTTTCGGTTATTGATTCATATATAGGCCGCTTCCATCTCTGATTTATCACCGTAAATGGTATAAGATATTCGTTATAACTACCGGAAATACCATTAAGAACTGAAGCAATTAGGGGGTTCAAGTATCTTAGCATTCTCCATTCCTGATGCCTCCTTATTCTATTCATTAGTATATCTGCGTCTGAAAGTCGTTTAGCCCTCTCCGCCATATCTTTAGCCCCTGAGTTGAAAAGCGTAGCTGCGGTGATCATTATTTTTAATTCTGGGTCTGCATCCCATTTGCTTATAAAGCTAGACGATTCGGCTAAAGTTTTGGAGTAAATTGCACCGCTAACAGCTTCCTCACTTGAAAATTTTCTGTCCTTGAATGCGGGCTCAGAACCCACGACCTGTATCTGATTTATCGCG
>NZ_JAGDWY010000047.1:0-2062 GCF_023256235.1 Desulfurella sp. | reverse complement strand
CTCGTATCTCATATCGCCGTTGCTCTCCCTCACAATTGTCTGTATCTTGTCATAACTTAGGTGGATATGTTCCTTGCCCGCTATGTAGCTCAGCATTAGTTCTATTTCTCTGTTAGGTATTCTTTTAAATTCAATAACTGTGCTTTTTTTGAAAACTTCTTTCATTGAATCCTTTTTATTATTTGCAGCCATCACAACAGGAACCACGGAATCCTCGATGTACTTACTTATGTAATCCATCCCCCCCTGGTCCCCTCTTGAAAAAATTCCATCTATCTCATCGAGAAACACGAGCACTGGTTGGCCGTAAAGGTTGATGCTACTTATATTTGAAAGCATGGACTCTAGTTTTTCCCTTGTTCTTAAATCGCTTGCATTTAGCTCAAATACATAATACCCAAAGTCATTTGACATTGCTCTGACAAGTGTCGTTTTACCGGTGCCTGGTGGTCCTATAATTAGCAGAGGTTTATTACCCCTTTTCCACCCCCTTATCCAGGAAGCGATATACTTTCTAGCATATTCATTGCCAATCATATCGTACAATGAATGCGGCCTGTACTTTTCCGTCCACACTTTATATCACCCCCTGAACGATGTACACAACCAGTGCAGCTAACATAAGAAATAAAATGCGGCTCTTGACTTTATAAGCATTAGCAATTATAAAACCTGTGGATATAATCGCAGCTTGACGGCTACCTCTAGTCACAGCAACCGTTTTTACTCCCATTTTTGCATCGCCTTCTATGTCAGATATGCCCTTTATCACTTCCCTGCCAACTCCAGCGAAAAAAGCTGTCAACGCCAAGCTAATTATTAAAGAATTGAGTTCTGGCTTTATTAGGGAACCAAATACGAAGGGGATACTCATTGAAGCTGCCACACTTACATTCCCAGGCAGACCAAGGCGCTTCAGCCTCCAGTTATAAAAAAATGACAATAGCGCAAAAAGTACTTCTATAGAAAGTTCTACAGCTCCAAGTGCTGCAGATGCTAATATCCCAAGAGCTAGCATTATCAACGCGGCATACTTTGCGGACCCAAGCTTCAGCCTTCCTGAAGATAATGGCCTTTCTGGCCTATTTATCCGATCGATATTTACATCTAAAATGTCGTTGATAATCATGGCAAAGCCCGTTATTAAAAATCCAGTTGCAAAACCAAGGAGCAGGCCGTATAACAGAAAGTATTTGACTAGCACCGCTCCAATGATTACTCCTATGCCACTCATAAATGAGTTATACGGCCTGAGGATCTTTATCCAATCATTCAATTTTACTGCCAGAGGTAATTAGGAAGCTCTTATAATAAATTATTTCTCCCCGCCTATCAACAACAGCCACCATTGAGCCCCTTTCCTGCGTCACGGATGAAATTATATAGTTTTTCAGCTTATCGACCCTTATGTCGTCTCCTTCATTTATAATTAAAATGCGGTACTTTGCTGGCGAAGTGCTGAAAGTTCCCTTTTCAAACAGCCTGAAGCTGTAAAATGGTTCAATTCCTTCCTTTACAACATAACCTCTATCCCTTAAATCTTTATAAACCAAGTACTTGGAAAACCCCTGACGCTGAAAACTTATCTGTTTTAAAAATTCTGCAGGATTTACCTGAGAATTTGTATTTTTAACCGCTATTGTTTTCTTTTCTAGCAGGTACAGCATTTCATATGGCTCAAGAACGATCTTCTTTCCAAGCTTTTCCCCGTATCCCTTCCCCAAAAGCTCTTCCGACGATATATCGATAACTTCCCCTTTCATTATTTTGCCATTGATCCTAGCCTGTATTTCCATAATATAGAACAATGTCTTAAGAGCTACATAAAACAGTTTCCCCTTTATGGACCTACTTGAGTTACATCCTTTCACACTAAAGTGTATGAATCTTCTCTGTCCCTCAGTTTATAGTCGGCAACTTGTTTCCTATTCCATTGACATACGGCTAGCACCCATTTAGTACCCCGCCGAAGTATCCACAGACTTGACTTAAACTCGGGCATGCCACCGGTGCGCGCTATGCCGCCTTGATGTCCCTCTGCAGTACAGCCACATGAAGGTAA
>NZ_JAGDWY010000046.1:17862-18149 GCF_023256235.1 Desulfurella sp. | reverse complement strand
TGGAAATCAATAATATACCAATTAATTCGAAGATGTTTGGTCTTTCACCAAGTTGAATCCATGATTCCAAAATAGTTAATATTGGAACAGCAAGTGAACTAAGGCTAGCAGTGTTTACTCTCATTTTTTGCAAAATGTATAGCCACAAAAACCATCCCAGTGCTGTAGCTATAATGCCAGCATATAGTACTGCAAATATTAAATATGAAGAAAAGACTGTTTCTTTTTGTTGAGGTATTAAAAACCAGCTTATTAAAATACCAATAAAGCCAAAAAGCATTTGGTAA
>NZ_JAGDWY010000046.1:0-17852 GCF_023256235.1 Desulfurella sp. | reverse complement strand
TGGTAAGCATTAAGACTGAGTATATTCATTTTTTGTTTATTAAGTATTATTTTTGCGATTGTAATGCTTGCAGCCCATGAAATGGCACTCAATATAGCAAAAAAATCACTTAAAAAATTACTTTGCAATTTCCATGGTTCAATAATAAATGCCAAACCAATAAAGGAACCAGCAATTGCAATTTTTTGTGCTCGACTTATTGTTTCTTTTAAAATAATTCTTGCTAATATTATCGACCAAAATGGCATTGTGTAAATTAACATAGAAACCTTACCGGCACCGCCCCAGACTAAAGATAAATTTGCAAAAATAAAAAAACCTGTGGTTTGAGTTAAACCAAGCAGTGTAACCAAAAAAGGTTCTTTTAATTTTTGTAATTTTTTTATCGAGGCAATGAATAAGAAAATAACTATTGTGCCAATAACTGTCCTTAAAAGAGAAAATTCTATTGGACTTGTAAATTGAAGTGCTACCTTTGCCACAACCCAAGAATAAGACCAGATAATAACTAAAAACGCAAAATAGAAGTATATCATTTTATATTTTTAAATCTATAAGGCTACCAAGCATTTTGTTTTGTGATTTTAATACAGCAACATTAGCTTTTAAATCTATCAGATTCACATTTAAATATACTATTTGTTTTGTTAAGTCAACATTGTTTTGATTATTTTTTGAAGTTTTTACAATTTTGTGATTATAATTATTTGAATCAATTTCTTTGTAACCTTTTGTATTAAGGTTGGCTACATTAAAAGCAATAATATCCTGTTTTGCTAAACTGTTTTCAATTGCATTTACAGTAGTACAAAACATTACATACCCCCTCTTAAAAAATAATACCTATTTGGTAAAAAATCAAACAGAGAAAGGAAAGTGGCGGAGAGGGCGGGATTCGAACCCGCGGTAGGTTGCCCTACACACGATTTCCAGTCGTGCTCCTTCGGCCACTCGGACACCTCTCCTTAAATTTTATTTATACAAAGTTTTAATTAAATGTCAAACAAAAGGTTTTTATTGAGGCTTATTCTTTTTTTCTTCTGATCTTTTGCGTAATTCTTCCAAATCTAAGCTACAATCGCCAAAACTTACACCATAAGCATTCTTGTCAGACAATTTTGGTTTTTTGTTATCTTTTTATTTATTATAATTGTGAAAATTCCTATGGCAATTATTAAAATTATTACTAAAATAATAAACCATAGTATAATTTAACCTTTTTAGTATTCAATTGTAAGGGATCTTAGCTTTGATTTAATATCATCTATGCTAAGCCACTTATCATTGGCATCAGATGAGTATCTAAAACCTTTTTTTACCAATTTACCACCAGCTTTAACACTACTTTTCCCCCACCAGTTAAATTGGGGATATATTATAAAATGATCGTCGTATTCATAAGTGTTTCTTGCATCTTCTGGTGTTATCATAACTTCGTGCAATTTTTCGCCTTCTCTTATTCCTATTTCTTTTAATACGCAATCTTCACACATGGCTTTTGCTAAATCCACTATTTTAAACGAAGGAATTTTTGATACATAAATTTCACCGCCATTGGCTTCTTTGATAGCTTTAAATACCAGCTCAACTCCTTCTTCTAAGCTAATCCAAAACCTTGTCATCTCAAAATCGGTTATAGGTAATTCTTTTTTGCCTTGATCTATTAAACTTTTAAAGAAGGGTATTACGCTGCCTCTGCTTGCTGCAACGTTACCGTATCTTACTACGCAAAATTTTGTTTTCTTTTTGCCTACATACGCGTTTCCTGCTACAAATAATTTATCTGAAACAAGTTTGGTTGCACCATATAGGTTAACAGGGTTTACAGCTTTATCTGAAGATAAGGCAACCACTTTTTCAACGCCTAAGTCAATACTAGCATCAATTACGTTCTCTGCCCCATATATATTTGTTTTCACAGCTTCAAGTGGATTATACTCTGCTGTAGGCACCTGTTTTAGTGCTGCTGCGTGTATTACAATATCAACTCCATCAAGTGCCCTATAGAGTCTATCTTTATCTCTTACATCGCCTATGAAAAATCTTAAAACACCATCAAACTGAAGGAATTCTTTTTGCATAAGAAATTGCTTATACTCATCTCTTGAGTATATGATTAACTTTTTTGGCTTGTATGATTTTAATATTGCTTTTGTGAATGCTTTACCAAAAGAACCAGTACCGCCAGTTAATAATATAGTTTTTTCATTAAGCATTTGATACCCCTTCAATTTTAGTAGCAAAATCTATTCTATAATTGCATAAATTAGTTCAGAAAGGCTTCTTTTTGGTACATAGTGTATATCATTTATTCTGTAATATTTTATATCGTCTCTGACATCGACAATTTCTATTGTTTCTGCAGGCTTTCCAATTGCTACAACATAAAGTATTTCTAAGTTCTCTTTTAAGTTTAGTATAGAAGAAAGCCTGGGTTTGTCTATAGCAGCTATTGTACATCCGCCAAGACCCATTTCAACGCTTTTTAAAAGAATAGTCTGAAGTGCAATGCCAGCATCAGTTAATACAAAATTATCATTTGAAATACTTTTGTCTTGCAAAATTACAATATATGAAGATGGTCTTTGGTTTTTATCTGGCCCGTCCCAATCTGTTAGATAACCAGCCCATTTTAGAGTACTAAAGATTTGTTCATTTTTTTCTTTGTTGCAAGAAGCTATATACTTTAACGGTTGAGCATTTTTTGCCGAAGGTATAAAACGTAAAACTTCTAAAATTTTCTTTAGAGTATTGCAATCTAAGGTTAGTTGTGCAAATCTTCTATAGCTTCTATTTTTTTTGATAAGTTCATCTAACATAAAAAACCTCCTTGCGCCTTTTAACATTAAAGATTATAATAAAACCATGAAAAGGTCAATAATTACTCTGGTATTTTGTTTAGCTTTTTTCAATAATGCTTTTGCTATTACTATAAAAGATGATATTTCAAGGACAATCAACATATCAAAAGCAAAATCAATTGTAGTATTAAGTCCTGCTGCATGTGATATATTAGAAGAAATCGGCGCATCCAATTTAATTGTTGGATATACTGATTATGCTAAAAAACCTAATCCTAAAGCTGTGAACGTAGGAGCATTTGGTACTTTTAATATAGAAAAAATTATTTCTTTAAAGCCAGATCTGGTTATTATGCCAAGATTTATTTACGAACGCTATACAGCAAAGCCGCTTGAGGTTTTAGGTATAAAAGTATTTGTTTTTGATCCAAAAAATATTGAAGGCATTGTCAGTGATGTCAAAAAATTTGGTTTAATCACAGGAAAAATCAATCAAGCAAAAGATAAAATAAATATATTTACAAAACAAATTTCAACACTGTATAATATTAATAAAAAACCAACTGTAGCTTTTGTAGTGTGGTTTTCACCTATTATTGTGGCAGGAAAAGATACATTTATTTCTAATGCTATAAGTATAGCTGGAGGTAAAAATATAATACCAAAAGATGGCTGGCCGGTAGTTACAAGTGAGTATTTAATAGAAAAAAATCCTCAGTTTTTAATAATTAATTCTCGTTTTAAAAACGATTTTTATAAAGAAAATAAGCTTTTGGAATATTTTGATAGGAAAAACAGAGTTTTATTTATTGACAACGCTCTTATAGAAAGGCCAAGTTTGAATATTATCAAAGGAATAAAAATTTTAAACTATTATTTTTATGAAAACTGCAATAGTAACGGCTGCAGGCAGCGGTAGTCGTTTTGGTTCAAAAAAGCAATTTGAAAGACTAAATGGCAAAATTGTATTGGATTATAGTGTAGAATTTTTTAAAGAGATGGGTTTCAATGTTATTGTTACAGTTCCGCAAGAAGATATTGAGTTTGTAAAAAAACGCTATAACTTTGCAAAGATTGTAAAAGGTTCAAATGAGCGTTTTTATTCTGTTTATAATGGTTTAGAATTAATTGATGAGGGTATAGTGCTGATTCATGATGCAGCAAGGCCTATTATTGTAAAAGAAAAAATACTTGAGTTGCTAAATGTAGTTTATAAGAAGAAAGCTGCAATTCTTGCTATTAAGTGTACAGATACTTTAAAGTTTGTTGAAAATAATTACATAAAATTTACGATAAATCGTGATTTTGTATACTGCGCCCAAACACCACAGGCTTTTGATGTTAAAATGCTTAAAAAAGCTTACAAAATGGCTTTGAAAGACAAGCTGACTTTTAGTGATGAAGCAAGTTTATGGGAACATTACATATCAAGTGTAGACATTGTAGAAGGTTATAGGTACAACATAAAAATAACAACAAGACAAGATTTAAAATTAGCGAGTTGTATATTGAATGATTTTGTTTTATGAACACCTTATAATTATAATTGTTTTTGCTTTTTTGGTAGGTTTTTTGATTGCAATGCCAATTGGTGCTGTACAAATTGAAGTAGCCAAAAGAGCAATTAATGGTAACTTAAAATCCGCATACATGGTAGCTTTGGGCTCTGTGTGTTCTGATATAATATATGGACTCTTAGCAAGTTTTAGTATAACAAGTTTTTTAGATGACGAAAAAGTTAAAGCTGTTTTGTTATTTGGCAGTGGTGTTTTACTTGCTGTTTTGTCGATAATGGCTTTTAGGGATGGAATAAAAAAAAATATTTCATTATCCAAACTAGAACATAAAACCCATCATATGTCTATTATAACAGGGTTTACAATGTCATTTACAAACCCATTAATGATAATTTTTTGGATTGTTTATGTGCAGTTTGCTTATGATATAGGTGTAATACCATATTACAATGCTGTATACCTTTTTGCTTTTGTATTATTTAGCGGTATGGGTTTGTTAAGTTATCTTCTTGTAATCGCCAAAATTTTAAATCATGTAAGAAAATCTTTTAACGCAAGCCTGGTTAACAGGATAAATGTTATTTTAGCTTTTGTATTAGCTGGTTTTTCTATATATTTTTTAATTCGCTCATTTCAACTTTTTAAATCAGTAATGTAAAATTAATTTTAGCAGTATAGATATACCAAAGCCAGATATTATAAGTGCAGATAAAATATTTACATAAACGCTAACTTTTTGGCTAAAAAAAGACTTGGTTTTGTAAACAAAAAACGGCATCAAGCTTATCCATAGCATTATAGCACAAATTAAACCTATGAGTGTAAAGCTAAATTGCAGATGATTTTGACCAATATAAGCTAACATACTTGTCCAAAATAATATTGTATAGGGATTTAGAATTGTTAAAATATAGCCTTTTGAGTAAGATTTAAAAGGACTTGCAAAATAAATTTGTGTTTTGAGTTTTGTACTATCAATTACACGTGATCTGAAGATTTTGTAAGCTAAATATATCAAAAATAAGCCGCCTAATAAACTAATAATATCAAAAACAATTGATTGTTCGTTTATTTTAACAAAAATACCGAAAAAAATAAGCGTTAAGTACGTAATATCCGCACACATTGCACCAAGTCCAATTAAAAAAGCGTTTCTATAAGATACAAGTGCTTCATTAATAATAAGTATATTTATTGGTCCAATTGGTACGCAAGCACCAGCGCCTAGTATAAAACCACTTACAAAAGAGCCTATAATACTCATATTTTAAGTAAATTCTAGATGTTCTTTTTCAAGATCTAAAAGTAATTTTTTTAACACCTGGTTTAGTGAGCTTTCAGTTGTTGAAGCAATTATAGCTTCTGGTAAGAGTGAGTCTTTTTCGAGCTGCTTATATAATCTTACAAATTTTATAAGTTCTTCCTGATCGAAATCATGCAAAATTATTGTCTTCATGATAGATGCTTTTCTATCGTTTTTGAAATTAATTCAATTCCTTCGTTTATTATATTTATGTCTTTTGATTCAATTGTGACTCTAACTACCGGTTCTGTCCCGGAGTAGCGCACAATAAGTCTGCCTTCACCATTTAAGCTATTTTTTACATGCTCTATTGCTTTTTGAATATCGTCAATTTCTTCTAGATTTACCCTTTTGCTTACATGGACATTTTTTGTTTTTTCTGGAACTTTTGTAAAGTTAGCAAGCAATGAGGAAAGTTTAACTTTTTTTTCTACTATAATTGATAAAACAGCCAATGCAGTAATTATACCATCACCAGTAGTATTAAAGTCAGATAATACCACATGTCCTGAAGGTTCTCCGCCTAAGTTATAATCTTTTTCAAGCATTCTTTGTATAATATATTTATCTCCTACATCAACCCTTTCTAAATTGATACCGTTTTGTTTTAGCGTATGTTCAAGCCCAAAATTACTCATAATTGTGCCGACCACGGTATTATTTTTTAATTTCCCTTTGTTTTTTAAATCAATTGCCAGAATTGACAGTATTGCATCTCCGTCAATAAGTTTGCCAGTTTCATCAACCATTACAACTCTATCTCCGTCACCGTCAAAAGCAATTCCAACATCTGCCCTAAACAGTGTGGTTTTTTCTATAATATTGTTAGGGTAGGTTGAACCACATTTTTCATTAATATTGATACCATTTGGTTCGTTATTTGTTACAATGACTTCTGCACCAAGTTCTTCAAATATCATGGGTGCTACTTTGTATGTTGCCCCATTTGCACAATCAATAACAAGTCTTAACCCATCCAGCTCAAGATTATATGGAAATACATTTTTTGCAAAAACAATGTATCTGCCAAGCGTATCCCTTATCCTGAATACTTTTCCAATATTTGCACCCAAAAATTTAATATTATCTAAAGCATTAGATAATGTATATGATTCAATTAGTTCTTCCAATTCAACAGATATTTTTATACCTTCATGCGAAAAAATTTTGATACCGTTATCATCGAAGGGATTATGAGAAGCAGAAATAACTACACCTGCATCAGCTCTCATGCTTTTAACTAAAAAAGCAATAGCAGGTGTAGGCATAGGTCCCACCAAATATGCATCTGCTCCCATCGAAACAATACCAGAAGTAATGGCAGACTCAAGCATGTAGCCAGAAATTCTTGTATCTTTTCCTATTATAATTTTCTTTTTTTTATTTTTTTGAGAATCAAGAGCGTATACCAAAGCTTTTCCTAGTCTGTAGGCTAAATCTCCAACAAGCGGGAAGATATTTGCTTTACCTCTTATGCCATCTGTTCCAAAAATTTTCACGATTACTCCTTATTCGCTTAAAAATTCTTTTATGAGTTTTTCATTTTTAGTCCAACCTTTTTTGACCTTTACCCATAAATCCAAATATACTTTTGTACCAAGAAAATCTTCTATCTTTTTTCTTGCACTTGAGCCAATTTTTTTCAGCATTGAACCATTTTGACCTATAACTATAGCTTTTTGCGAGTCTTTTTCTGTATATATTATTGCTTTTATATATGTAAGGTTTTCGCTGCGTTCTTTAAATTCATCTATTACTACTGCTACATAATAGGGTAATTCTTCTGATAAGTTTTCTATTAGAGTTTCCCTAATCAGCTCAGATACAATAAATCTAACATTGTGTGTAGAAATTTCATCTTCAGCATAATATTGTGGGCCTTCTTTTAGTTCTTCTAATATGGCATTTAATATTTCATCTTTTGGGTTATCTCTTAGTAAACTTGTTACAATTATTTTTTTTGGATTAATGATAAGAAATTCGGCTTTTATTGAATCTATCTGCTCTTTTGTTAGTTTATCAGCTTTGTTTATTAACAGTATGGTATTTTTTTTTGAAAGCAAATCCTCAAAGTTTTTTAGATAATCGTTGCCTGGACTATCAGCAATAATAAGACAGATGTCTACATCTTCAATAGTGGATTTAATACTAGAAAGCATTATTTGATTGAGTTTTTTTTGGCTTTCATGTATGCCTGGTGTATCAACAAAAATTATCTGATAGCTATCCGTAGTCAAAATACCTTTTATAGGTGTTCTTGTTGTTTGAGGTTTGTTTGTTACAATTGATAATTTTTCACCAATCATTAGATTTAAAAAAGTTGATTTGCCAACATTTGGTTTGCCAATTAAGGCAACATAACCTGATTTAAACATTTTCCAACATCTCCATTGTTTCTAGCGCTGCGTTTTTTTCTGCTTCTTTTTTGCTTTTACCTATACCTATTCCATAGCTTTTATTATTAATTATAACCTGACTATAAAAAGTTTTATTGTGTTGCTCGCCTTCTTCTTTTATTAAAACGTATTCTGGTAACATTGCAAATTTTTTTTGTGTTAATTCTTGTAAAACGGTTTTAGGGTCAAAGAGTTTATACTCGCTAAATTTTTCAATTTTTGGCTTAAGGAGTGCCAAAACGAAATTTTTAGTATTTTCTAGACCAGAATCTAAATAAATAGCACCAATTAAGGCTTCAAATAAATCTTCCAATATTTTTTTATTTAGTGCTACTTGTTTTTGTCTTTCACTTTTGCCTAATTTGCAGTATTCATACAACTTCAAATTTTTTGCAATCTCTGACAAAACATCTGAATTTACTGTGGCAGCTCTTATTTTTGATAATTCACCTTCTCTTAAGTTTTGAAAGTTATTGATTAAATATTCGCTAACTATTAGTTCAAGCACAGCATCACCTAGAAATTCCAACAGTTCATTTGAGTAAAATGGGTTTTTTGCATAGGATCTATGTGTTAGAGCTTTATCCAGCAATGCTTTATTTTTAAATTTATACCCGATAATTTCCTCTAAATCCATTTTTCTAAATCTTTTATATTTAAACTTACATGAGATTTATCTGTTGGAGGCCATGGTGTATCAATGCAGTAGTGAGCTCCAACTGAGTTTTTTCTCTCAAGACAACTGCGTGATATAAGTATGGCAATAACAAGAAGATTTCTATAATCTATATCTACACTGCTGCTATCTTTGATCGTTTGAAAACTTGATAGACTGCATTCAAATAAATCTGTTACGCTTGAGAGTCTTCTTACAATTCCAAGTTCTTTAAAAATTCTATCTTTTAAATTTTGTATTTTTGTTTGAAAATTTTTTGCCGATTCTTGTAACTTTATGGATTCATCGCTTTTTGGCTTAGAGTCCTTATTGTCTTTCAAATAAGCTTTGGCTGACAAAGCTGCCCTGGTGCCATAAACTAAACCTTCAAGCATGGAGTTGCTTGCCAGGCGATTTGCTCCATGTACACCATTGCAGGCACACTCACCACATGCAAATAGGCCACTTATATTTGTTTTACAATCGACATCTGTTTTCACCCCACCCATAGTATAATGAGCAGCTGGCGATACAGGAATAGGTTCTTTTGTTATATCAAGACCATATTTTAGGCATTCATGATAAATTGTAGGAAATCGTTTTTTTACAAACTCGCTATCAAGGTGTGATATATCCAGATATACATGATCTTTTAGGTTATTTTGCATCTCAGAAAATATGCTTCTTGCTACAATATCTCTTGGGGCTAACTCTAGCTGTTTGCTGTATTTTTCCATGAAACGCTCACCTTTATCATTTATTAATATTGCACCTTCGCCACGCATCGATTCGGATAATAAAAAAGATGGAGCTTTTTTGTAGTTTAGCGCTGTTGGATGAAACTGGACAAACTCCATATCTTCCACAGTGCACCCGGCTAAAAATGCGCTTGCTATACCATCACCTGTCGTTAATGAAGGATTTGTGGTATGATTGTAAATTGCAGCGTAACCACCTGTTGCTAAAACTACAGATTTTGCATATATGTAGTTAAGTGTGTTTTCTTTTAGATTGTGAAATTTTGCACCAATAACTCTTTTGTTTTCAACAAGTAAATCTATCAAACGATAATGCTCATTAATTTCAATGCTTTCTTTTTGGACTTTATTAAGAAGCGTTCTTTCTATTTCTGTACCTGTTGCATCACCATTTGCGTGCAGTATCCTGTTTACACTATGGGCAGCTTCTTTTGTAAAATTCAACTCGCCGTTATTGTTTTTATCAAATTGACAACCCCAATCTATTAGCTCTTTTACTTTATCTGGTCCTTCTTTAACCAGAATTTCAACGCTTTTTCTATTGCATAAACCAGCTCCAGCAATAAGTGTGTCTTTAATGTGTAAATCAAAATTATCGTTTTTTGATAAGCAAACTGCTATGCCACCTTGAGCATAGTTTGTATTTGATTCACTGGCTTTATCTTTTGTAAATATTGCCACATCAACGCCAAGTTTTTTCAGCTCAATTGCAGCTCTAAGTCCTGCTACGCCACTACCTATAACAATGCAATCTCTCACTTTATAACTCCTATTTTTGCAATAGAGCTTGGCGGCACTATGTCCGTTTTTCTACCACAGCTTGCAACAACCAAACTCAATACTACAAGCGCGATAATTACTTTTTTCATAGTGATGTTTTATTGAATTTAAAGCACAATGTCAAGATATTTATTTTGTATTGATTTGTAAGTATTTATACTACTTTAAATATTTTGGTTGTATGTAAAATAGAAGGAAAATTGTATTTAAAATTAATTTATTCTAATTAGTTGTTTTTCTATAAAATATTATTATCAAAAAATCCAGAAATATTATTAAATTTTATTTGTAATAAAAAAATAATAAATATGCATCTATAATTAAAATTCAGAAAAAATATTATTTAACAATCTTTCATGAAATTCAATTCAAAACCCATGTAAAGTCATATTTTAAGAATAAATAATAGAAAATTATTTATGGACACATGATGATTATCTTAATATATTATTAATTGTTATCAACATATATGGGCCTATTGGATAATCTAGATTTTAAAGGATCAATGGCAACGCAAATAATTAGAGATCAACATATTAAAACTGTAAAAATTACTGAAGAATTTCTCAATGGTAATGTAATAAAAGAAGATTTTATTGACCACATTAAATTTTTATTTGAAACACATTTTAAAATTGAAGAAGAGATATTATATCCTCCATTTAAACCTATTTTAGAAAAATATCTACCCTATGCAGAACCTCTAAAAATGGTATTAGCCGAACATAAAGCTGTAAAAAATTTATTAAATAAATATGAAACTTTAAAAGATTACCACAATTATTTAGAGGACATTGCAGAACTATTACTTCAGCACGTATATAAAGAAGAGAACGGAATATTAAAGCAGATAGATCTTTTAATGCCTGAAAATATGAAAATAGAAATTAATGAAAAAATAAAAAATTTTATGGAAAAATAAATAAATAGAATTGCCATTTAAGCAAAATAGGGCCCGTGGTCTAGTTGGTTATGACGTCACCTTGACACGGTGGAGGTCACCGGTTCGAATCCGGTCGGGCCCATTAAAATTCATAAGCGAATACTTTAAATAAAAGCAAGTGTTATTATTTATCATGACATTTGAACCTAAATACAGAATATTGTTTAAAATAATTCTGTAAGAAGATGGTATGAAAATGTTAGTGCAGGGTCAAAGATTACAGCTGATGTTTATTTAAGAACTTTAGGTTTATTATGTGAATTGAACAATACAGATCCTGGTAAAATTGTTAATGATGTAAAAGAGAATTCAAGAAAATTTAAAGAAAATTTTATGGATTTTGTGAGATCACTTGAAAAACAAGGTAAAGCAGGATCGTATATTGTAAGATTTAAAAAACATTGAAATCATGGCTAAAATTCAATGATATTGAAATTAAATTTGATGTTAAGATAAAAGGTGAATATGAAATGCCAAAGATAGCAAATGAAAGAGTACCAAGCAAAGAAGAACTTTCAAGGATAATAAGAAAAGCATCGTCAAGGGGGAGGGTAGCAATAGCATTAATGGCATTTTCAGGATTGAGGCCAGAATCTCTTGAAAATTACGATGGAACTGATGGAATTAGGCTTGGTGATCTCAAGGAACTTAATTTAGATACATTAGAATTTGAGAAATCTCCAACAATATTAATTGTGAGATCCTCTTTAAGCAAAGCAAAACACCAATATTTCTCTTTTATACCGGAAGAAGGTATTACCTATATCAAAGAATATTTAATAGAAAGAAAAAACAAGGGTGAGAAATTTACCTATGACACACCTTTATTGATCTTTGAGGGAAAAGGTGTTAAATCACACATTATGTTAAGGACACAGTTAATAACCAGGGATATCAGAGAAGCAATAAGAAATGCTGATCTAAACATGAGGCCATACGTTTTAAGGGGGTATTTTGCCACTGCATTAGACATTGCAGAATCAAAGGGCTTGATATCTCATCCATGGAGAATGTTCATAATGGGTCACAAGGGTGATATTGAGGCAAGGTATTCAACAAACAAGAGATTACCACCTGATATGATTGAGGAAATGAGGGAATCCTATAAAAAATGCACAAAGTTCATTGAAACGGTGGTAAGGGAACCGGGAGTGAATGACGCTAAGATATTCTTCATGAAACAGCTATTGCTTGCAGTAGGCTACAAGGATGATGAGATAGAAAGGATTGACCTCGAGCACATATCAGACGAGGATTTCCAGAAGATATTGAGGGACAAGGTAGTGGGGGCAATGACTAACAATGGGAACAAGCAAAAAGTGGTCTCAATAAGTGATGTTGAGAAGTTCATTGAGCAGGGCTATGAGTTCGTTGCATCACTGCCCAACGGTAAGGCAATCATGAAATTGCCTTTCTAGTCTAACTTTCTAGTCTAATAATATATCTCGAATTTCTCTTAAATTGGCAGCATAATCCCTTAAAGGTGTATTCAATATATTTTCCAATAATGTTGTTGAAAAACTCTCAATTGTATCCATAAGAAAATACTCCTTAGCTGTGTTTTTGTAAATATTAATTAAGTAAGCTATTATTCTAATATTATTTATTCTTATATTCAGAAGATTTTTATCCAATGTTTCACTTTTCCATTGATTATTAAGCTCTTCAACATATTTATTATAAAGATCAATGATTTTTTTCAAACTTCCTTCAGGATTTAATAACACATGAATTTTAAATGCAATTATAGGTATTCTAATCTCAATAGGCAAATCAACAGTTTCTATATCTTTAGATATGATAATTTTAGTAAAGAAACTTTTGTTTGAATTAATTATCTTATCCTTCTCCTTATCAAATATGTTTAATATTTTAAGATCTAAATAATCTTTCTCATTTCCCGATAATACATAAAAGCCAGATTCGATAGCATTAAGAATGAAGTCTAATATATTATATTGCCAAGCGGTTATTCTGTCTATATCCTGATAAAAATTCCCAATATTATTATATAATTCTATTAATTTAGTAAAATCATCAAAATTTCTATACTTGAGATATCTTTCTCTTCTTTTACCCAATATCTCTTCCAGAACTCTTTCAATCTTATCTTTATTTTGAGTTAATTTACCTTCTTCAAATATAGATTCCATCATTATATCCCATTCTATCATGCTGAAGTTATTTTTCACCAATATATATGCAATCCTGCAATCTCCTTTTTTTATTCCGTAATCTTTCCATCTTTTCCTTGGAACTTCTACTATCTTCTTTTCATCTATCAGTTCTTTTATTGCTCTAGAAACCTGACTATCATCTAAATATGAACCATCATCTAATTCTATTTCCTTGAAATTTTTAAACGAACCGAATTTGTTTTGTTCTAAATAACTTAAGATTCTATTTTTCACCTCTTGTAAGGATACTCTTTGCAAGTTAACTTTTTTCTGCTCATTACTATTCATTTTAAATTTTACCTCCATTTTTTATTTCATTTTAACATGCAGATAACATGCATGTTAAAAAAGTTTTCTTAAAATAGTTCTAATTATTTAAAACGAGGTGATACATATGGAAAAAACTATCATAGCCGAAATAACCCGGAAGGTATCCAAAACAGGAGGAAGTCTGACGTTGCGTCTACCGAAAGATTGGGCTAATGCAAATAAAGTAAAAGTTGGTGATTTTTTGAAATGCGAAATTCTCAGCGACGGTTCCTTAAGGGTGGTAAAAAATGAGCATTAATTTAAAGCGATTTAAATTAACGTTCATTGAAAAATTCCCAAATTCAGCATTGTCATCTGTTTTGTTGATGGAACCAGATGATATGACTGAGGAGGAATTTTTAGCCAAGGCACGTACTTGGCTTTTTATATTAGAAACAAAAAAGGGATGAAAAAATGGAAAACACAATCAACCAATTCAATAATCATTATAATTTGAACAATATAAATTTTTCTACTAGAGAAGGGTGGGCAAACCATGTTTAATTGTGATTACATCCCTGAGGAGCTTGAGAATATTCCGAGCTGGCTCCTTTGGAAAGAAGTAACAACGGAATATGGTTTCAAGGAAATTCTACCCTGCAGTATCGATGGGGATCCACTGAAATTGGTCGACCTCGATGAGAAGAAAGATATGTTAAAACCATTAAAAGAAATACTTAAAAGAGCCAACGAACTTGGGGTTGATGGAATCTCAGCAGGTATAGGGCTCCTGATTACACCCGAATTGTCTTATTACCTAATTGATCTTAATGATTTTGAAAGAAATCAGGAAAAGATTAAAAAAATTGCCTCCCTTACCTATATTTTAGAGGACAAAACCGCTATTATTGTTATTAAATTAAAAAATAAAAATAAAAATAGTGAAGTTCAATTTCTCCCTTTTACAAATAATCATATATTTGATGAAATAAAAGAATTTGAAGATTTAAATAATTTTTATAATTTATTCAATGGATTGATGCAAGAAAAGCCAAATGAATACAGTTTAGCTATAAACCCAGAGGCATGGTATGATTACAATGAAAACAATGAAAAGAAATTTGATTTCACAAAATGTGCAGAGGACATCATCAACTCGAATGAAGGTCTGATAATAACGGAATACACATCTAATATGTTGTTTGTGTGGACAGGGAACAGGTGGCTTTATAATGCAGAAAACTACTTAAAAAGCTTAGTCAGGGAACATGCCTTAATTAATACATACCAAATCGATCAAGTAGTTGGCCTTGTCAAGGACAGAACGAGGATAATTGATCCTGAAAAGATAGGAATCCCCCTCGAGAAATTAATGCCTCTTCCTGAACATGTCTTGCCTATCAAAGATGGACTTTTGAATTTAACAACAGGCTTAATTGAGCCCCATAACCCTAGATATTTTTACATTACCCTCTTTCCGCGGCACTATATAAAAGGAGGCAATTCTCAGAAGTTCAAAAAATTTCTTGACGTCATTTTCGAAAACGACCCCGATAAAGATATAAAGCAAACGCAAGTCTATGAACTTATTGCCTGGGTACTCACCAACGGATACAATCCTCAAGGAATGGCATTATTGTATGGAAAAACAGGTGCAGGAAAAGGAATTATTACCATAATTGTTATAGGAAATTTAATCGGATCTGAAAATTACTCATCCCTTTCCCTAAGGGAGCTCAATGAAAGATTTAAAACGTCGAAACTCTATGGAAAATTGGCGAACATTACTTCTGAAATTGGAGGATTCCTGAACAGCGAGATGTTCAAAAAAGTTACTGACTATTCCCCCATTGAGATTGAATTTAAAGGCAAGGATCCATTCAAATATCAGAGCAGGGCAAAATGGATTGCGACAACTAATGAGAAACCTGACTTACCCGACCCTGAAGATCCTAAATACGAGGCATACTTCAGAAGAATAGCAGTAGAAATTTCCTTTAACAATATATTAACAGATTCTTTAACGCCTGAGGAAATAAAAAAATGGGTAGAGGAATTAACGGATCCGAATGAACTTGACCTGATCTTTTCAGAAGTTGTAGACAATTGTTATATGCCCTTTGTCCAGAGAGGGTTTTTCACAGGATATAAGGGAATTGAAGGAAACAAGGAGAAGTATATAGAAGACACCAGACCAATATTAGCATATCTTAAAGATAGACAAAACAAAGGCATGATTTTCACGGATATTGAGGACTTTGAAAAATTCCTTATAAAAAATAATTTAAAAATAAATATGGACTTTTTCAGTATTAAAAGTGAAAAGAACATAATACCTATAACTATTGAAGATATAATTGAAAAGGATATTTTAAAATGGGCAAGGGAAAAAGGGCTAAGCACATCCAAAATAAACAAAAAAGCAATAGGGAATACACTCACTTATTTAGGTTATGAAATCAACATAACGGATAAAAGAATAAAAGGGCACAAATTTAAGGCATGGTATCCGTTAATTATATTACCGGTTAGTAATATTAATAACATTTTTTCTGACATAAACAAAGAAAAATTCAAAGAAAATATTTCATTGAAAGACTTTGAAAATATATATAAACAATCAGATGAATATGAGCAGTCCCTTCATGATGAAAATGTCGAAATTCGTGAAGGGACTGAAAAAACTCAGTATTTTACTGGATCTCTAAGCAGTCAGTCCCTAAAAACCCATTTTCCTTTTACACGCGTAAACGAAAAAAACATAAAAAACTATAAAAATATAAAACCGGCTCATGAAGGGACTGATATTTTGGAGAATCAGTTCAATACTGAAAAAAATCAGTCCCTTGACGAAAATCGCAATTTTTTACATGAAGGGACTGACCACCATGAAAATTTGCATCTGAAATACTTTAGAGCCTCTGAATACTATGGGAAGGAATTCTTCGAGGACATGGGCGTTAAGTTGCTTGATCATTTTAAATTCGACATGGATCATTATTACGCGCTAGAAATACCAGACATAAGAAACGAAAGAGCGTTCAAATTTACATCGAGATTTTCAATAAAGGCGGAACCGGTCAGTGAAGAGGATTTCAAGCAAAAAAAAGAAGAGGCGGGAAGAAATGATCCCTGAAAACTGTCCTTACTTTGAAAAGTGCAATGCACCGATATGCCCCTTAGATCCCAATAAAGAGATATCAGTATGGTATCCTGACGAGGAAATATGCAGGAACAGGGAGTTCAGGGACATGGATCTCATAATTACTCAAAAGAAGATCTCAAGGATAAACAGAAGGCATGAGGTTCAAGGTTTTTTCACATTCAACATGCTCAATAGACCCCTGATTGCGAAAAGAGGGATCTCGGGCCTGAACGAGGATCTTTCCATAGAGGACATAGCAAAAAGTGAAAAGACATGGATAAAAAAGCACAGAGGTATGAGCAAGGAATCAAGGTTAAAAATGAGCGAACGCATGAAAAAGGTAAGGAAAACGGAAAGAGGTATTGAAAATGTCCATTGAAAGTCCAAAATTGAAATTACCCCCTTCTCAGAATTGGTATTTTTTGAGGTATACTTTGAGTTTAGGTATGTTTTCATTAATACTCAGGGGTATATCTAAAAATCCCTCAGCAAAAAAGGGGTATAAAATCAAGGTCCTTTTTTCAAAGTACAAAAAGGAGGTGAAAAATAATGGAAGCACCTGTTGAGAAAACGAAGCAAAAGATGTACGATACCCTGGCAATGATCACAACGAGGGACAATGGGAAAAATGTCCAGATCACTACCGTAATGAACACTGTGATCGTTGGCAAGTTGATCAGGGTAAGCCCTTATGAGCTCGAGCTTGAAGTGAAGGGCAGGGATGGGAAACCTGAGACCTTGATCGTTATGAAGCACTTCATTGCCTACGTGAAATTTGTATAGGGGAGTGGGGTGGATCTCCAGTATTTGGCAAAAAACCTCATGGTCATGCTCAAAAAACCATGCGTATACATGTATCCGATTTTCAGGCATGCTTCAGGAGAGGCATGCTTCGGAGGGGTATGCTTCGGTATTTATGCTTCGGAAATTGTGCTTCGGGAAATCATGCTTCGGAATTATTTTTAAAATCGTGCTTCGGATGGGATTCAAAGCCTATGCTTCGGGTAAAATTTATTTAGATCTTCTTATGATAGAATAAATATATGGCAATGAAAAAAATACCAAAATGTCAGTTCTGCGGTCGTGAGTTCAGGTCCTACAAGGCGTTGTGGGCTCACCTGAGGTTCT
>NZ_JAGDWY010000045.1 GCF_023256235.1 Desulfurella sp. | reverse complement strand
TTTATTAAAAATGTTAACAATGTTTAACGGAGTTAATAAAATCGCGGGTGTTGTATCTAAGCTTTGAAGATAGGTTTGAGCTTTTGCTTGATAGGAAAATATCATAGCAACAGGTCCAATAGGTGTAGTCAAGACATTTATAGCATGTGCTTTAGCAAACTCTGCCGCAAGGGATTTTATACCTTCTTTGTATATCAGGTTTCTCAGATTGCTCTAGGAGCTAAAAATAGCAAAAGCGCAAGGAAGCTACTTAAAAGCTCTCAATAAACTCTCAAGGCTAAAGCCCCTTGTAATAGATGATTTCTGTCTTGAAACGTCAGACAGCATATATTTAATGGACATCTTAGGGTTATTTGAAGATAGGCACCAGATATCATCTACAATAATAGCAACGCAGATACCGCTTGAAAATTGGTATTAATGTTTGAATGATCCTACAATAGCAGATGCAATACTAGACCGCATAGTACACAATGTATACCGGATACAATTGAAAGGAGAATCAGTGAGAAAAACAATTGCAAAAAAGAACAATACACTAACTAATACTTAATATGGTTAATAAACGACCCAATAAAAACACTTAAATCTTGGAAGAAAGATTAGAATGTGCTACTAAGAAACTAAGGGATTAACCCAGGTGTTTGGGGGTCCAGTTTAAATCATAATCGGTGTCCAATTAAAACGGAATGCATACAAGCTTGGTAAAACAATCTCTGAAATCTCAAGAATCTTAAAAATAGACAGACAAACCTGTTTATAACATTAGAGTTAAAATAACTGCAAATAGTGGAAAGGTTGTAATGTCTGTAATAAAGAAGTCCTGTATACTGGATGCTTACCCTATCTTTACCGACTGTACTGTAAAGATGGGGTAAATTATTTGGCACTACTATTTTTGTTTTGTTGGCGCTATAACTAATTATCTTAAACAAAAAGTATAAAACACACATTTTACTACATATAACACTATCAATAAACCCTATATAGCCAGTAAAATTAAAGTATTATTTAAATTTTACTGGTAGGTCATTTTAATTAAGGTGGCTTAATTCTTGTTGGCCCTGTTGGCTCAAATTAAGTGGCCTTATACAGTTAAAGATAGCATAAGAGAGAGTACATTTGCTTTTATAATTACAAAAGATTACATACAAGTTTAGGTTATAAAACATACATGAGCATTTATATGGTTGGTTTAGGAGGAACAGCCTGAATGAGAAATAAGGAAAATAAAAAAATTATACAATGCTCTGTTTAGTGTATTTATAATAAACACTGTTTAATATATTTAAGGACTATAGTTTTTATTGTTAGGTTAAGTATAATTTGGGTGTAAAAGTAACAAAAAGATAGTGAAAAGTAACAAAAAGATAGTGAAAAGTGATTTAAAGGTAACAAAAAGATAGTGAAAAGTAACAAAAAGATAGTGAAAGATCGGTAACGGTAACTTGACATTTGTTACTGTTACCGATACAATACATTTTGTTATTATGGAGGCAAAAATGAAAAAAAATAGAGATAAAGAAATTGTTTATAAAAATTATCAAGATGCACTTATAGTTAAAGGTAATAATTTGATAATGTCGCGCTATAATTTGTCTTTAGCTGAACAAAGGCTTATATTGCAGGTTGTTTCTATGATTAATAAGGATGATGAAGATTTTAAAAATTATACAATTAGAGTAGCTGATTATCTTGATTTAATTAATAGCAATTCTCCAAATACATATCAGAAGATTAAAGAGTTTGCTGAAACATTGCTTAAAAAGCCTCTACATATACCACAGGATGATGGTGGTTTTTTTGTTTGCAATTGGTTTGCTGGGTTGAAGTACGAGCCAAAAAAGGGTGTTTTGGTTTGTAGTTTTCATCCAAATTTAAAGCCATATTTGTTACAGTTAAAGAAAAATTTTACATCTTACAAACTTAAAAACATATTGAGTTTATCAAGTAAGTATTCAATTCGTTTATATGAGATATTAAAGCGCTATGAAGGTATGGGTGTTGCTTTTATTGATTTAAATGAATTTAGGGAATTATTGTCAATACCTGAGAGCTATTTTTATAAAAACATAAAACAAAGGATTTTAAAGCCACTACAAAGGGAATTTAAAAATTACACAGATATTTCTTTTGATTTTGAAGAAATAAAAAGTAATAAAAGAATAGTGGCAATAAAATTTACTATTAAATCGAATTTAAAAACATTTAACAATAAAAGGCAAGAGGGTATTGACAATCAAGGCAGTTTAGATGTTAAGGTTTTAGAGCTTTTTGATTTACTTCCAAACAAAAAGAGAACCATGACGGCACAAAAGATTTTTTCTTATTATTTAAAGAGTTACGATGTGAATTACATTAGAAAGCAAATTGAATATGTCAATAAACAAAACCCAAATAATTATTTTGCTTACTTAAAAAGAGCCATAGAAGAAGATTATGCAGATTATAAAAAAGTTGAAATAGAGATAATGAGACAACAGAAGATATTTGAAAAGTTATTATTTAATTTAGAAAAAGAAAGAAAACATAGTATTGAAGTAGCTTTAGATAAAGAAAAGTCGTCTATATTTAAAGAATATATGGGGTTACTTAACGATGAAGATAAAAAAGAATTGTTGGATGGATACCTACAAAAAGCTAAAGATTTATATCCAGATGTTGACGAAAAGAGTTTTGAAATGGAGTTTAAAATAGAACAGTTAATTATAGAAGATATTATTTCTAAAAACGAAATATACCAAATTCGTTTATCAAAAGCAAAAGAACGTGCCCAAAAACAAGCTGATATTGAGTACGAACAGAGCAGAATATCTTTATACAATAAACTCAAAAGCGGTTTACTGTAGTTAGTAATATTAGTAATATAACTTACTTGACAAATATAAATAAATTTACTATACTAACTTAGCTTAGTAATATTAGTAAGGTGATTGTGATGAAAGTTATCGTTGTCGCAAACCAGAAAGGCGGCGTTGGAAAAAGCACAATTGCTTGTAATTTAGCTGTTAATTTTGCGGTTCAAAAAAAGAATGTACTGTTAATTGATACAGATATACAAGAAAGCTCAATATCATTTAGATCTATGAGACAAAGCGATGATATTAAATCTATAAGCATAAAAACTCCAACTATACACAAAGATGTTGGAAGCTTTAAGAACTTTGATATTGTAATTGTCGATGCAGGTGGGAGGGATGACGCTGTTTTTAGAAGCGCGATATTAAGTGCTACCTATGGTATTTTAATTGTTCCTACTTTACCATCTGTTTATGATTTGTGGGCCACTGAAGATACACTAAAAATTATTCAAGATGCAAGGGTTTATCAAGATATTAAAGCTTATATTTTGATTAATCAAGTTATAAAAGCAAACATTGTAAAAGACACAGAAGAATCTCTTATTGAACTGGTCGAAAAGTATAACATAGGCCTTTTGAAAACAAGTATATATAGCCGTGTTGTTTATAGAAATTGTATAAAAGAAGGTAAAGGTGTTATCGAAATGCTTGACAAAAAAGCAAAAGAAGAAATGGAGCAACTGACAAACGAAATTACTAATATTAGTAATTAAATAAAGCTAAGTAAAATTACTAAGCTAAGTAATATAATTTAGCTTAGTTTTGGAGGATTTTATGAGTATACCAAAAAAACCAAATATTAATGAAGATGAATTTATTCAATCTTCAAAAGCAAATAGAGTTCAAAATACAATAAACGAAAATGTTGTGCAAAAAGAAAAGACCTTTCTGTTAAAATTAGATTATAATTTATGGAAAAAACTAAAAGAAAAGTCTTTGAATCAAGACAAAACTCTACATCAATACATTATAGATTTGCTTAAAAACAATTTAGATTTGTAGCTGAAGTGTAATTATTTGATTTATTATCGATTCATATAAACCCCTTTTCCTTCAATATCCACTTTGCTTCTTGAGCACTTATTCTTAGGTAGATTGCAGTGGTAGTTAATGAAGAGTGTCCCAGCAGGTCTTGTACAACTGTTACAGGAACTCCTGCTTTGAGTAAATCTATTGCCCTTGTGTGTCTTAGAATATGTGGGTGAGAGATATCTTTTGGCAGGCCTGCCTTTTGACTGAGCTCGTAGAATTTTTTTCTAAAATTGCTATCTTTCAATCCCTTAAACACTGTGCCTTTTGTATCTGGAAACTGAGCTATAAATGTAGCCACTTCACTTATTATGTTTGCAGGCAAAGGCACTATGCGGAATGTCTTTTTCTTTTGCTTTAGAGTAATAAGCTTTACTTCTGAGTTTCTAAAATCTATATCGGTATTATCATCTATGCTTAATACTTCATTGAG
>NZ_JAGDWY010000044.1:17243-28739 GCF_023256235.1 Desulfurella sp. | reverse complement strand
TAAGTTAATAATATATTGACTTTTATTAAAAAATGTAATAATTATTTCAAGAATATTAAGGAGGATTTATGAAAACTTACAAACGTTACCATCCACTTGTATGGATACTTACTATTATACCTATTTTAATTTTATCTTTTGGGGTACCTTACTATAACAGAGGCGATATTGTATTCGGACTTAATTTCATGTCATTTTTTCTCATTGTTATGGATATTATTACAATTATACTGATTTTTGTTGCCTATAAGATTGAGCAAAAAACAAGCCAAAGGAGAGGAAAATGAATATTTTAGAATTATCTATTATGCTTGCGTTTATTGTTATTGTGGGTATTGTTGGATTTTATGCAAGCAAGTTTAAACCATCTCTAACTAACGATATAACAGAATGGAGTTTGGGTGGAAGGCATTTTGGCACATTTATTGTCTGGTTTTTGATAGGTGGGGATGTATATACGGCCTATACTTTAATTGCAATACCAGGACTTGCTTACGGTGCAGGTGTTTTGGCTTTGTTTGCTACATCTTATGTTATTATGACATACCCAATTGTATTTTTAACTATGCCAAGACTTTGGAATGTTGCAAAAAGGCATGATTTTATTACAGCTGGTGATTATGTAGAAAAGGTTTTTGATTCAAAATTTCTTGCTTTGATAGTGGGTATTATTGGAATTTTAGCTGAGCTACCATATATAGGCTTGCAGATTTTTGGGATGAATTTTATGCTAAGTGTTACACATGTACCTTCAAACATTACCATAATAATCTCTTTGCTTTTAGTTATGGGTTTTACAGTTTTTAATGGACTTAGAGCTCCAGCATTAACTGCATTTATAAAAGACTTTTTTGTATGGGCTATGGTGTTGTTTTTAATTATTTACATCCCAATACATTATTTTGGCTCAATTGGACATATGTTTAGCTGGTTTAATGCGCATTATCCAAAAAAGGCTGTTCTTGCTCCCGGTCAAATTAGTGTTTTTGCTACACTGGCATTTGGATCTGCTGCAGCATTGTTTTTATATCCGCATGCAATAACAGGTGTATATTCATCAAAAAATGCAAACACAGTTAGAAAAAACGCTATTGTGCTTCCAATATACAATATAATGCTTCTATTTATTACATTATTAGGTTTTGCGGCATTGTTTGTAGTTCCTGGTTTAAAAAATCCGAATATGGCATTTCCAATGCTTATTTCAAAAACATTTGGACCTATTCTTACAGCATTAATTGGCGCAATTATTATACTTGGCAGTATGATCCCTGCTTCTATTATGTCCATTGCAAGTGCCAATCTTTTTACAAGAAATATTTACAAAAACTTAATTAATCCAAACATAAGTGATTCTACTGAAAGAATAATAAGTAAAGTTTCTGTTGCAATAATAATACTGCTTGCCCTGTATTTAAGCCTTGCAATGAGTCCTTCATTTATTATTACTTTGCAGCTAATAGCTGGATCATGGGTAGTGCAGTTATTTCCACTCATCTTTTTGCCGCTTTTTACAAACAGGGTTTCAAAAATTCCAGCTGGTATTGCAACAATAGCGGGTATAGTGCTTACTACTTACATTTTATATTTGGGTCATTTTAAGTTGGCTGTTTATAAGGGAATATGGGCAGGTTTATACGGCATTGCTATTGAAATTGTTGTTTTGTTAGTTTTGACTTTTTTGTTTAAGCCTATGGCAAACATAAGCCTTGATGATTACCTGGATGATTAAAGCTATAAACCTAAAAAAGCTTCTTTTACCTGGGGATTTTCCAGCAAATCCCCACCGCTTCCAGATAGTACTACTTTGCCTTCTGAAAGCACATAGGCGTTGTCTGTTATTGACAAAGACAGGTGAACGTTCTGTTCAACAAGAAGCATCGCAATGCCTTTTTCTTTCAGATTTTTGATTATACTAAACACTTCAATTGTCAGTTTTGGGGATAAGCCAAGGCTTGGTTCGTCAAATATTAGAATTTTTGGATCTGCCATCAAGCCCCTTGCAATAGCAACCATCTGCTGCTCACCGCCAGATAGACTTTGAGCCTTTTGATTAATCCTCTAAGATAGCTTTGGAAACAAACTAAATACGAAATCTAGGTTTTGCTTGTATTTGTCTTTGGCTCGTTTCAGATAAGCACCCATTTGCAAATTTTCAAGGACACTCATTTCGCTAAAAAGCAATCTGCCTTCTGGAACCATTATAACGCCCATTTGAGCCCTAATATGGGCTGGTAGTTTTGTTATGTCTTTGCCGTCAAATATGATAGAGCCACTCATTGCAGGTATAATACCTGTAATTGCTCTAAGCAGTGTGGTTTTGCCTGCTCCGTTTGAGCCAATAATTGCGCACAGTCCACTGCAAGTTTTAATACTGACATCCCATAGTATTTGTATTTCACCATATCCTGCATTTAAATTCTTAACTTCCAATACACAACTCATTTAGCACCTGCCAGCTGCATAGCAAGTTTTGGGTCACCCAGGTAAGCTTCAATAACTTTTTCATTGTTTGAGATTTCTTGAGGGCTTCCTTGTGCGATTTTTTCTCCAGAATCAAGCACCATTATATAATCGCTAGCTTTCATTATGGCATGCATAAGATGCTCAATCATTATTATTGTTACTCCGCTTTCTTTGATTTTTAAAATTACATTTAACATGCTTTCAACTTCTTTTGGGTTTAAGCCAGCTAAAACTTCATCCAAAAGGAGAATTTCTGGCTCATTTGCAAGGGCTCTTGCCAGCTCAAGTCTTTTTTTAAACGCTACATTAAGCTGTCCTGCCTGTGTAAACATTTTAGTAGACAGACCCACAAAATTAATAACATCCAAAGCAACTTTTTGAGCTTGTTTTAAATTGTAATTTTTTTTGCCAAAGCATGCGCCTACCATAACGTTTTCTATGACTGTAAGCTCGGATAGTGGTTTTACAATCTGGTGTGTTCTTGCTATACCAAGACGAGCTCGCTTATACGTAGGAAAATTTGTTATATCTTTGTCTTTAAAAAATAATTTTCCCTCTTGAGGTTTGTAAACGCCGCTTATTATGTTAAAAAGAGTTGTTTTGCCGGCTCCATTTGGACCAATAATGCCAAATATCGTTTTTTCTTGAATTTCAAATGACACATTATTTACAGCTATCAGACCACCAAAGGATAATTTTAAGTTTGTTCCTTTTAAAATCATTCAAGTACCTTCTGTAAATTTTTAAAGTATTTGGTTAAAAAACCTACTATACCGCTTGGAGCAAATTGTACAATAATAAGCAATATTAAACCAGAAACAGCAAGATGCAAATCTTTTACATAAGGCATAACAAGTAACATGCCTTTAATTTTTTCATAAATTAGTGCACCAAGTGCGCTTCCAGCAACGCTACCATAGCCTCCAAGCATTACCATCACAATCATTTCAATTGATTTTACAAGGTTAAAGGCCCCAGATGGCTCAATATTTCCTGCTTTGAAAGCAAAGATGCCACCAGCTATTGCGGGGAAAAACGCCGAAGTTGCGTATGCTAAAGATTTGTAAAGCTTTGTTTTTATACCAAGAACCGAGCTTGCATCCTGATCTTCTCTTATAGAAAATAAGCCGAGTCCAAATTTGGATTTTTTTATATAGTATGCAGCAATTACACTTAAAATTGTCAAAATACCCATAAGGTAGTAGGATAACCAGATAGCTTTTAAAGCTCCACCGTAGTTATCATATATGCTAAAATCAAAATACAAACCCATTGCGCCACCCAAAAACGATATGTTATTAATGAGACTTTTTACTGCTTCGTTAACACCAATTGTAGCAATAGCAAAAATTGCGCCCCTTAGGCTTAAAACCGCCTGACCTAAAACAAATGCTATTAAAGCAGAAGCAAGCCCACCTAAAACAATTGAAGCTATAAGATTTACTTTATATGCATACATCAAGTAAAATGCAAAATATGCGCCAATACCATAGTATACAATGTGTCCAAAACTTACATAACCGGTATATCCCAAAATAATATTTAAACTAACAGAAAGCGTGATGCTTAATAAAATTAAAAATATTGTTTCTCTAAGCATTACATTGTCTGTTATAATTGGGTAAATTACAAGCGCTATAAGTGTAGGTAAAAGCCAAAAGAGAGTATAGCCTTTTTGCATTAGCGCCTCCCCAATATACCATTTGGCTTAATAAGCAAAATTATAACAAGAATGCTGAATTCTATAAAAGGCATATAATCTACTGGCATTTTAAGCGATAAGATATTTTCTAGAAGTCCCAAAATTAAACCGCCCAAAATTGCACCAGCAGGACTTCCAAGACCACCAAGTACACAAATAACAAAACTTTTTAGTTCGTAAACGCCGCCAGATAGTATGGTAAATGGAAACAGCGATGCAATAAGAGCACCAGAAATACTAGCAAAAGCAACACCAATACCAAAAGAAATAGATAGTACCAATGTTGTGTTTATGCCGTATAGTTTTGCTGCAGTTGGGTTTTGTGATACTGCTCTTATGGCTTTACCTAAAGATGTTTTAAATAAAAACAAATATAGTGCCAAAGCAAGCATCAAAGAAATTAAACCTACAATAATGCGTGCATAGGAAATATTAAAATGACCAAGAGCAATTGAACCAAGATGAGTATCTATTGCTCTTGGGTTTGTTGTAAAAAAAAATGTTCCAAGTCCAATCAGTATAAGGCTTAAAGAGTAGGTAGAAAGTAATGTTGTAAGCTCGGGTGCATTTAGCACCCTATATAAGCTTACGAAAAAAGCTACAATACCTAGGATTAATCCTGCTATAAAAATAGGTATTAAAGAAGTATACACTGAGATCCCAAGTAACTTCACTGACATGTAGGCTGCAAACATGCCAAAAGCTATAAAAGCTCCATGAGATAAATTTATTACTTTCATCACGCCCCATATTAGGTTTAGGCCCAATGCAGCAATAGCATAGGCTAAACCTATAAGAACACCACTAATTACAGCATTTACATAAACTAACATAACACAAGCTTACTTTTTGAATTTAATGTTGTATGGAAATACAAGCTTTGTATTAGCAGCTGCAAGTGGCCATACAATTTCTTTTGATATTTGACCATTGTGTTTTACCCATTGCAAATATACCATCTCATGGCCAATCTGCAGACCATGGTATTTTCCTTGTGCAAATTTTATCTGTCCGTAAAATGTCATAATGTTCATTCTATCAAGCGCTTGCTTTATTTTGTTAGAATCTAGCGTGCCTGTTTCTTCAATGGCTTTTTGAAGTACCAAAGCTGATGCAAAACCGCCTGCTGCGTGATAACCTGGTTCTTGTTTATAAGCATTTCTATAGTTATCTGTAAACCACTTTACGCTTGGACCATAGTAAGCCAATTTTAATTTTTTAGCATTTTCTGGTGAGTATGAAACTTCTGGTTCCCACTGTGAAGGAGCTGTTACATACAAAGCAGCTTCACCAATTTCTTTGAACTTTGGAACTGCTGGTGCAACTATTAGTGATATTAATTTAAGAGGCATTTTTTGCTCATAAACCTGCTTTGCAAGTGTTTCACCGTCAGCAAAGTGACCACCGCCAATTAATGCATCTGGCTTAAGCGATGACATTTTGTTTAGAAATGCACTAAAATCTGTTGTATTTGGAGTATAGGCTTCAAACATAACTACACTAAAACCATGCTTTTTAGCATAATCTTTTGCTGCATCACATACTGCTTTTGCAAATTCACTTTGTTCGTAGATAATGGCAATTTTTTTAGCTTTGGGATCGTATTTTTTGAGCATATCCAAAGCGCCTGTTAAATATCTGGAGGCTGGCGTATACATTTGATAAACTACCGAAAATCCTTTTGAAAAAATATCATCTGCGGCAGCACCTGTGCTTATCATTATTTTACCATATTGCTGAGCAATAATTGCTGCTGTTGCTGTAAGATCTGAACTGTATGGACTAATTAAAAAGTCAACATGATCATTATTTATTAGTCTTACATACAATTGCTGAACACGTTCTTTATTGCTTTCATCATCATAATATTTAAGAGCAACAGGTAGTTTTTTGCCCAGCGATTTTACATAAATACCACCGTTTTTGTTTACATTGTTAACCCACAGCTGGATACCTTGCAATTGAGCCTTTGATTCCGCATTAAGTTTACCAGTTAGGGAAGTTGTAAAACCAATTACGATGTTGTCTTTTGCTAAAGCTTTTGTTGAAAAAAGCGCAAAAGAAACAATCATTAAAAAAACAATTATCCGTTTCATAGGTACTACCTCCTTAATTTTAAACTCAATTCTATATTTTAAATCATTTTGTCAATATTAATTAAATTATTTTTTAATACTAATTTAAAAAAAATTTTCAAATATTTTCATAAATAGCAAAGTATCTTGATTTTTCGTAATTTTAGTTTATACTCAAAAATAGCTTAAAAACTTTGAAAGTTATGTTGAAAAGATTATTAGATTTGACTTTTAAAAAAATAAACTTTGATATTTAAATGGAGATTGCATGATAGGTAATTTTTTGAAAAAAGTTTTTGGTACACAAAATGAAAGGGTTTTAAAGAGCATTGAGCCTCTTGTTTTAAAAATTAATGAAAAAGAATCTACATATAAAGTTATGAGCAATGAGCAATTGCAGGCTGCATATAAAAAACTTCAAATTGATTACGAAAGCGGTAAATCTTTAGATGATTTGCTTGTTGATTCTTTTGCAATAACAAGAGAAGTTGCTAACAGAACGCTTTCAATGAGGCATTTTAATGTACAATTAATAGGTGGCATAGTGCTTCATCAAGGTAAAATTGCTGAAATGAAAACAGGCGAGGGCAAAACGCTTGTTTCTACGCTTCCTATTGTGTTGAATGCACTAACCAAAAAAAATATACATTTAATAACTGTAAATGATTATCTTGCAAAAAGAGACGCTTTGTGGATGGGTCCTATATATAAATTTTTAGGTTTGAATGTTGGTGTTATACAACAGGAAAATAAATCGTATTTAGTTGAGTTTGAAGATGAGAAAACTTTTAAAACAAAGCTTATACCCTGTGAGAGAAAAGATGCATATTTGGCAGATGTAACATATGGTGTAAATAGTGAGTTTGGCTTTGATTATTTAAGGGATAATATGGCGTATTCCAAAGATGAGTGGGTACAGCGTGGTTTTTATTATGCTATAATTGATGAAGTTGATTCAATTTTAATTGATGAAGCAAGAACGCCACTTATAATATCAGGTCCAAGTGGTACTCCTACTAAAGTTTACTATGAAGTAGACAAAGCAGTAAGTCAGCTCACAAAAGATGATTATGAGGTAGATGAAAAACTTAAAACAGCTGTTTTGACAGATAAAGGCGTAGAAAAAATACAGAAACTTTTACATTTGGATAATTTATACGATAGCAAAAACATAGAAATAATACATATAGTTAACCAATCACTTAAAGCTCACACTTTATTTTTAAGGGATAGAGATTATATAGTAAAAGACGCTAAAGTAATAATAATTGATGAGTTTACGGGCAGAATGATGCCAGATAGACGTTATTCAGACGGACTTCATCAGTGTATTGAAGCAAAAGAAAAAGTTAAAATTCAAGAAGAATCTCAAACGCTAGCCACCATTACATTTCAGAATTATTACAGAATGTATGAAAAATTGTGCGGAATGACAGGCACGGCAGATACTGAAAGCAGAGAATTTAAAGAAATATATAACCTTGATGTTGTGGTTATTCCTACAAATAAACCAATGATAAGGATAGACAGACAGGATTTAATATTTAAAACACACAAAGAGAAAATTAATGCAATTGTTAATGAAATAAAGACAAGGTACGAAAAAGGTCAACCTGTACTTGTTGGTACAACAAGTGTTGAAAAATCTGAAGAGTTGCATAAAATCCTTATTAAAATGCGTATACCGCATATGGTATTAAATGCCAAACACCATGAAAAAGAAGCAGAAATTATTGCTCAAGCAGGCAAAAAAAAGGCAGTAACAATTGCTACAAACATGGCTGGTCGAGGTGTTGATATAAAAATAGATGAGGAAGTAGCTAAACTTGGCGGTTTGTTTATACTTGGCACAGAACGCCACGAATCAAGAAGGGTAGATAATCAGCTAAGAGGTAGATCAGGTAGACAGGGTGATCCTGGAGAATCGAGGTTTTTTCTTTCATTAGAAGATGATTTGCTCAGGATATTTGGCTCAGAACGCATTCAAGTAATAATGGATAAGTTAGGCATACAAGAAGGTGAGGCTATAGAAAATAAATTCGTTACAAGAGCAGTTGAAAATGCTCAAAAGAAAGTTGAAGAATATAACTTCGATATAAGAAAACACCTACTTGATTATGATAATGTGGCAAATACTCAAAGAAGTGTAATTTACAGGCAAAGGAAAGAAATACTTGAAAGCGAAAGTGTTAAAGATACAATTTTAGATTTTATAGATGATGTAATAAGCTCTATTGTAGATAGTTATTTAGAAAATATGATCGATTTAAAAGCACTTAAGCTAAAATTTAAACAAATTTTTAATTTAGAAATTAATATCGATGAAAATGAAAAAGATAGAGAAAAAATATTTAATCAATTAAAAAACTTAGTACTTACAGCATACAAAGAAAAAGAAGACATACTACAAGACCAGATGCGAGATCTTGAGAGAAATATATTGTTACAAGTTTTAGATTCTTCATGGAGAGAGCATTTAAAGAATATGGATGCTTTAAGAGAATCAATTGGGCTTAGGGGTTATGGTCAAAGGGACCCTTTAGTGGAATACAAAAAAGCTTCTTTTGAGATGTTTGAAGATATGATAAATAATCTCAAAGAAGAATGTTTATCAACCCTTTTCCATTTAAAAATTGTATTTGATAATTAAAACACCTTTTTCAAAGGATTTGATGGTTGTACTTGAAAATAAAATAGATAGGATTGTTTTTGTTAAAAAAAGTGATACATATGAACAGACTCCTTTACAAAAAATATTTTCTATGGTATTTAACAAAAAGGATTTGTCTATGTTTGATTACGATTTACTAAACTGGGAAAATTTAAGTGGCGAACAAAAAATAGTGTATAATTATTTAAAACAGTTTAATGGAACTATTACTTATAAAGAATTGGGTGAAAAATTTGGTTTTCACCAAAGAAAAGTTGCTTATCTTATGAAGATAAATCCGTTTGTATATGTTATACCATGCCATAGAGTTATTGCAAAAAACTCAATCGGTGGATATCAATATTCTGTTGAGTTAAAAAAAGAGTTATTGGATTTCGAAAAAAACGCAAAAAGGAGTTTGCAGTATGGATTTATTTGATAAATGCGAAAAATTCGTAGCTTACAAAGAGATAGAACAAGCTGGTCTTTACCCTTATTTTCAACCAATTTCAAGTGAGCAAGGCACAGAGGTAATTATAAATGGTAAAAAAATATTAATGCTTGGTTCTAATAGTTATTTAGGTTTAACCGTTCATCCTAAAGTTAAACAAGCAGCAATTGATGCAATAAAAAAATATGGCACGGGTTGTGCTGGGTCTCGTTTTTTAAATGGAACATTGGATATTCACATAGAACTTGAAGAAAAACTTGCAAAATTTACAAAAAAAGAAAAAGCAGTACTTTTTTCTACAGGTTTTCAGGCAAATTTAGGCGCTATTGCTGGTCTTGTTGGTAAGGATGATTATGTTATCATAGATAAATCTGACCATGCCAGTATAGTTGATGGTACAAAGCTGTCGTTTGGTGAAGTAAAGCGCTTTTTGCATAACGATATGCAATCTTTAGAAAAAACACTTCAGTCCATTGATATAAATGCTGGCAAGCTTATTGTAGTAGATGGCATTTATAGTATGGATGGAGATATTGCTAATTTGCCAGAAATTGTAAAGCTTAAAAAAAAGTACAATGCCAGAGTAATGGTTGATGATGCACATGCTTTTGGTGTAATTGGTGAAAATGGTTCTGGTACTGCAAGTCATTTTAATTTGATAGATGAGACAGACATTATAATGGGTACATTTAGTAAATCTTTTGCTTCACTTGGTGGTTTTATTGCTGCAGATGCTTATGTTATTGATTATCTAAAACATTTTGCGCGAAGTTTGATATTTTCTGCAAGCATAACACCAGCATCATGTGCCGCTGTACTTGCAAGCCTGGAGATAATGCAAAGTGAGCCTGAGTTAATAGAAAAATTGTGGGCAAATACAAATCGCATGAGGAACGGCTTAAAAAGTGCAGGTTTCGATACACTTCAAAGTTGCACACCAATTATTCCTGTGCTTGTTGGCGAAGATTTAAAGGTTCTGCAGTATAGGAAAATGCTTTTTGAAGAAGGTATATTTGTTAATCCAGTAGTGTCGCCTGCCGTACCAAAAAACAAAGCTCTTATAAGGTTAAGCCTGATGGCTACGCATACATTTGACCAGATAGACTTTGCTATTGAAAAAATTACGAAAGTAGGCAAAAAGTTAGATGTTATATGATTATCGAAGCAAATAGTACAAATTCGTTAAAAGAATTTATTGATTTCCCTTTTTTGTTATACCAAAAAGATAAATTTTGGGTCCCGCCGTTGCGTTTTGAAGAAAAAAAATTATTTGTTCCAAAAAATCCATTTTACAAAAATGCCAAGATAAAATTATTTCTTTACAAGAAAGATGGCAAAACACTTGGAAGAATAGCCGCTATTGTTAACAAATGGCACAATGATTACCATAAAGATAAAGTTGGGTTTTTTGGTTTTTTTGAATGTATCAATGATAATGAAGTTGCAGGTGCTTTATTTGATGCTGCTAGCGATTATTTGAAACAAAATGGTTTAAAATCTATAAGAGGGCCTGCAAACCCTTCGCTTAACCATACATGCGCAGTATTGTATGAAGGCTACTTTCAAGAGCCGGTTTATATGATGCCCTATAATCCTAAATATTACATTGAATTACTCGAAAACTATGGCTTTAAAAAGGCAAAAGATCTATATGCTTTTTATTTATCCGTAGCAAACAAACCTGATCAAAAGTACATAGAGCTAAGCAAAAAGATAGCAAAAAAATACAATGTTACTTTAAGAAATCTTTCAAAAAAACACTTTGAACGAGATTTAGAAATTTTATGGGATATATACTCTAAAGCCTGGGCTAATAACTGGGGATTTGTACCTCCAACAAAAGAAGAATTTTTTTACCTATCAAATGATATGAAAAATCTGGTAAGCTCAGAACTTGTTATAATTGCAGAAAAAGATGGAGTTCCTTGTGCTTACTCTGCAATTATACCTGATTTTAATTATGTTTTAAAGAAAGCAAAAGGTTCTATAACACCTTTAAATTTGGTTTCAATTATTTCAGTATTACCCAAAATTGATAATTATAGACTTATTACGCTTGGAATTATCCCGGAGTATAGAAAGTTAGGTATTGATTTGCTTTTATATCTTAAAAGCTTTGAGGTTGTTGAAAAAAGAAACGGTAGAGGCGGTG
>NZ_JAGDWY010000044.1:12379-17233 GCF_023256235.1 Desulfurella sp. | reverse complement strand
TAATGATAAAATAAATAAAGCTATTTTATCAATGAATGCTGAACATTACAAAACTTACCGTATTTATGAAAAAATTCTATAGCTTATTTATTAGGTTCTATTAAATGGTATTTTAACATTCCCTCATAAATTTTTTTTGAAACAGCTGCTGCATAGGAACTATCGTAGCCATGTTCTAAAAACACTACCATAATTATCTGAGGGTGATGCTTGGGGGCAAATGAAGCAAACCATGCTTGAGGTAAATATTTTCTGATTTTATTTAAATCCCAGTTGCTATTTACAAGTAATGTATTTAGTTGCTGGCTTGTTACAACCTGTGCTGTGCCTGTTTTGCCACATATGGTCAAGTTTGGAATGTAGGCATTCTGTGCTGTACCAATTGGACTTGATACGGTTAGCTCGAGTGCATCTTTTATAATTTCAAAATTTTTTTTTCCTTTTTTAATGTCGTATAAAATCGTATGGGGCTGGATATCACTTATTCGTGGTTTATAGGCAATTCCATCATTTGCTATTATAGAAAATGCAACAGCAAGCTGCATTGGCGTAACAAGCGTGTAAGCTTGACCAATAGCACTTGTAATTGTATCTCCTAAGTACCATGGTGTATGATACATTTCATATTTGTATTTTGGAGAAGCAATAATTCCTTTTGATTCATACCCGAATAAACCTACACTTTTACCAAACCCAAATTTCTGCAAATATTCATCAATAGTTTTTATACCCAATTTCATACCTATCTGGTACATAAAAACATCTGATGATCCAGCTAAAGCTGTATATAGATTAATTTTGCCAAAACCACCCGGTTTCCAATCTTTAAAAGTATATTTGCCAATTTTAATTTCGTAAGGGCAGTATAAATAGGTATCAGGCGTTATAATGCCTTTTTGAAGTGCAGCAAAAATTAAGAAAGGTTTGATTGTTGAGCCTGGAGGGTATGCACCCTGAACAGCTCTATTAAAAAGGGAAATTTTATCACCTTCTTGTAATTGTTTCCACTCAGTTTCACTTATGCCTTTAACAAAATCATTGGGATTAAAAGATGGTTTGCTTACCAGGGCTAACACATCACCGTTACTTTTTAGAATAACAACTGCCCCTTTATATTTTCCAAGTGCATCATAGGCTATTTGCTGAGCTTTATAGTTTATGGTTAATCGTATATTTTCTCCTTTTATTGGATTTTGCTGGCCTAAAACCTTTACTGTTGTACCGGAAACATTGCGTTCAACTTCTTTATAGCCCCAAACGCCTTCTAGCTGTTTATTAAATATTTTTTCAACGCCCATTTGCCCAACATATGAGCCTGGAATTGCACCTTTTTTAATGTCTTCTTGATTGGCTTCTTGAATATATCCTACAACGCTTGCGTAAATATATGGGTTTCCAAGGTAAACCCTTTTTGGTTCTATTTCAACATCAACATTTTTTAATGTATTTTTGTGTGATAATATTTCAAAAACCTGATTATGACTTAAATTATTTGCCAGTATTTGAGTTGAAAAGTAGCTGATGGAGTTAATTTTTTTTTCAATTTTTTCTTTAGGTTCATTAAGGATTTTTGATAATAGATCTATTTCTTTTGGGTCAGTTTTAATATTTTTTGTAAAATACAATGTGAATGACGGTTCGTTTGATGCAATAATGTAATTATCAGAAGTTAAAATTTCGCCACGTGCCGGTCTTATCCCAATAAGTCGCAAACAGTTATTTTTTGCCATTTCATTATATTGGTTATAGTTTATAACCTGTAGATAAAATAACCTGCCTATAATTATAATTGTTGCTATAAGTAAAATAAATTTAATGTAATTTTTTGCTGTGGTAAAATTTTTTGATACAGGGATATCAATCTTTCTTGGCATACTCAATTTGCAGAAGTCTTTTGGTAATATGATAAAAAACTAAGAGTAAGAAAAAATTAAATAGTGAGGCAAAAACGGGTGTTTTTAACGCCAAATCATCATAAATTGTAATAAGTAATATAAAAATATACACAAATTTAGATCCAAACATATTTTTTGAAAGGTCATTTAAAAAAACTATTAAAGAAAAGATAAATGCATTATAAAAAATAGTATTATGTTGCAAACTATCCAGTAAAAAACCTCCCAAAAAAGCCGTAATATAAAGCTTATTGTTGCTTTGAGAGACAGAATTTTTATTGTTTGATATGGCCAGTATGGCAATTATTAAAAAAGAAAAAGCATTATAAGGTATAAAAAACATATAGCTACTAAATATTGAAAATACGCATGCAATAATAAAAATAACAGCAAAAATCAAAAGTTTCATTTAATTAACCACAAAAACAAAACTATCATTTAAAAATGTTTTGTCAACTTTAACCAAAGCGACTTTGTAAAAACCCCTAACTTCGTAGATCTTTTCAACTGTACCGATATTTATATTTGGTGGTATATTACCTATCAAACCAGATGTTATTACTAAATCATTTTTTTGTATATGGCTTTGTGTATTTAAAAATTCTATCTTAGGCTGATTGATTGAACCTTTAAAAATGCCTCTGTAATATTTACCGTCGTTTACTATAAAACAATCTGCTACAAAATTACTATTGAATATTGTTTTTACTGCATAGAGATTGCCTACTTTTGATTCCACTGTTCCAACTAAATTGAGTTTTTGAGATACTACGGTTTTATGAAGGATGTCTTTTTCTGGCGCATTTGATTTTATATATATATAATTAATATCAGAAAAATCTTTAAATATAAATGGACATTTTATTAAATTAGGTGCAATGGCAGTATCAATATTGCGAAGTTTTGCTTGCAAAATTTTATTTTCTAAATTTAATTTATTGACTTCATTTTTTAAATGTTTATTTTCTTTTTGGGTATTTTGCAAGACTATATATTGTTTTACAACATTTGAAATTAAATCTAAAGCATAAAAACTTTGAGTTTCAACTGGATTTGCAATATACAATAAACTCTTTGCTACAAAAAAACTAAAATTTGTATAGTAATTTATAAGAGAAAGAATAAGAGCAAGTAAAGCATATATAATAAGTTTTTTCATTCAATTGTAACTTCACTTAGAAAATCAAGATTTTCAAGTACTTTTCCAGCTCCTAATACAACAGCAAGTAGCGGTTGTTCAAAAACCTTTACAGATAAACCAGTTTCTTTTGAAATAAGTGTATCCAAACCTTTTATTTGAGATCCACCGCCAGTTAAAGTAATACCATTGTCTACAATATCACTTGCAAGTTCGGGTGGAGTTTGCTCAAGCGCATCTTTTACAGCATTAACAATTAACTGTATAGGTTCTTTGATTGCATCTCTTATTTCTTCTACCGTAATTTCTATTGAGGTTGGTATGCCTGTTATTAAATCAATGCCTTTAATTGATATTTTTTGGCTGTCATTTTCTTGAGGATAAGCGCTTCCATAATTTATTTTAATATTTTCTGCGCTTGATTCGCCAATTAGTACAGAATATTTTTTCTTTATGTAGCTGGCTATAGCTGCATCCAATCTATCACCACCACATTTAATAGAAACACTATTTACAATACCGCCAAGCGAAATAACGGCAACTTCTGTAGTACCGCCGCCAATATCTACTATCATTGAACCAATTGCTTCCTGGACAGGAAGGCCAGCGCCAATTGCTGCACTCATTGGTTCTTCTATTAAGTATACTTCTCTTGCTCCTGCGTCGTTAGCTGCATCCTTTACTGCCTTTTTTTCAACTTGAGTAATTCCATGAGGTACAGCTATTATAATTCTTGGTTTAAATATTGTTCTTGAATTCTTTGATTTCTTTATAAAATACCTTATCATTCGCTCTGCTATTTCAAAATCTGCAATAACTCCATCTTTCATAGGTCTTATTGCTGTAATATTACCTGGTGTTCTACCAACCATTTCTTTAGCTTCTTTACCTACTGCCAATACTTTTTCAACACCATTTGATTCTTTTTTTACTGCAACAACACTTGGTTCGTTTAGTATAATACCTTTGCCATTTGCATAAACAACTGTGTTTGCTGTTCCAAGATCAATTGCTATGTCATTTGAAAAGTAATTAATAAGTTTACCTAACAAGCTAGTCATTTTATTATTCTCCTCTTCTAAAATCTTTTTTTAATCCTCGTTCAACTTTAATAATGCTCGGTTCTTTTGATAGTGCGCTTATGCATTCATTTATTTCTTTGATGCTTGATACTTCTATCTCAAGTAAAAATATGTCTTTTTCTGATTTTTTTTTCATTTTAAAATCTGTTATATTAATATTTAAATTTGCTATTGCAGAAGAAATTTTTGATATTAAACCAAGTGTATCTTTTGCGTGTACAGTGAGGATTGTTTTAACTTTCTTTTTGGATTCTTGCCATTGAGCTTTAATAAGACGCTCAGAATTATAGCCAATTTTTGCAATATTTTCACAATCAATTCGATGTATCATAATAACGCCATTTTTTGAGATATAGCCAATAATTTCATCTCCTACAACAGGACTGCAACATTTTGCTAATTTTATATCAAAGTTATTTGTTCCGTCAATAGTAATCATAAATTCGGATTTTGCCTGAGCGTCGATTTCTTTTTTCTTTGTATCTTTTTGGGGTTCTAAAGAGCTTAGCAGGTTTTGGGGATTGATTTTTTTTAGTCCTATATTTTCAAATAAGTCATCTTCCTTTGCAAATCCTAAACTAGAAAGCGTATCTTTAAAAGTTTTAGACTTAAGATAGGAAGTAAGTGTTATATTATGCCTTAACAATTCTTTTGATAATAGATTTTTACCTATTGTAACCATTTCTTGTTTTTCTAATTCTCTTACGCTTTGTTTTATTTTGTTTCTTGCCTTTGATGT
>NZ_JAGDWY010000044.1:0-12369 GCF_023256235.1 Desulfurella sp. | reverse complement strand
GTCCCTTGAAGGCTTATGAGATGGGCTTGTTAGGATTTCTACAATATCACCACTTTGCAATTCATGCCTTAGAGGCACTATTTTATTATTAACTTTAGCACCTGTACACATATCTCCAATTTGAGTATGAATTTCATATGCAAAGTCAACACAGGTTGAACCTCTAGGTAGAACTTTTAAATCGCCAGCAGGTGTAAATACGTATATTTCGCCACTTTCCAAATCATTTTTCATGTTTCTTAGAAATTCCTGTGAACTTTCACTTTGTGTATTTTCAAGGAGTTTTCTTAGCCACACAAACATTTTATCATTTAGGTTAAATTTTTTGCCTTCTTTGTAGCGCCAATGAGCAGCCAAACCTTCTTCGTTTATTTCATGCATTTTCTTTGTTCTAATCTGGATTTCAAGTATGACATCACCCGGACCAAATACAGTTGTGTGTAGTGATTGGTACATATTTTGCTTGGGAAGAGCAATGTAGTCTTTAAAACGATTTGGTAGGGGTTTGTAAAGCTTGTGCACAACACCCAATGCATTGTAGCAATCTCTTTCTGTGTCTGTTATGATTCTAAAAGCTACAAAATCATAAATACTATCAAGATCAACATTTTTTCTTTGCATTTTTGTATATATACTGTATATGTGTTTTACTCGTCCATTAACTTCGCATTTAATATTGTTTTGCAATAAATCTTCCTTTAAAGAATTTTCTATAAATCTTATGTATTCTTCTTTTTTTTCCAAAATATTCTCGAGGTAAGATTTTATTTTATTATAAGTTTTATAATCTATAATTTCAAAGCTTCTGTCTTCAAGTTCACTTTTAAGCCAGTATATTCCAAGTCTATGGGCCATAGGTGCATAGATATCAAGTGTTTCACGGGCTATTCTTTGTCTTTTTTCTTCATTTAAATAAACAATGGTACGCATATTGTGTAATCTGTCTGCCAGTTTTATAAGAATAACCCTTAGATCATTTGCAATTGAGATTAGAAGTTTTCTAAAATTATCCGCTTGTTTTTGTTCAACACTTTTGTATTGTAAAGATTCAATTTTAGTTAATGCTTTAACTAGCATCAATATATCAGATCCAAAAGCATTTTCTATTTCTTCTTCTTTTGTTTGTGTGTCTTCTAAAACATCGTGTAATAGAGCAGCTGCTATTGTATTTTCATCTAATATCAGTCTGGTTACAATTTTTGCTGTATTAATTGGGTGGATAATGTAACTTTCATTTGAAGCACGCTTTTGAGTTTTGTGCTTTTCGTAGGCAAACAAAAAAGCTTTATTTATAATCTCAAAATTAAAATTAATCTTTTGTTGCTTTAGACATGCATCTTTTATAGTTTCTATTAAATCTTTATAAGCAATCTCAATTTCTGGTTCTATTTTATACTCCAATATCCTTGAGCTATTTCTTTTAATGCTATAACAGTATTTTTATGTGTATTTGGTTTAATATTTATAAGAGGTTTATCTCCTCTATAGAGTGCATGGGTTCTAATTGCTGCTGCTTTTACTAAAGCATATTTACTTTCAATGTGTTCTAACGCCTTATATACAAGCTCAACGGTTGTTTCCATTAATCCTCCTCATATCGCTTAATGTTAGACTTTAGCTCATTTATTAAACTTTTTATATTTTCTTTACATTTTACTTCTTCGCAATAAACTATTGTTTGAATTTGTTTAACGGTTTTTTCTACTGAGTAATTCACAATTGCATACTCGAAATTCCACACCTCGTCCAATTCTTTTATAGCATTTTTTAAGCGAATATCAAGGTTATTTCTTTGAGTTTTGGTTATTCTTTTCATCCATTCTTCGAAAGAAGGCGGAAGCAAGAAAATTGTTACAACAGAAGGCATAATTTGCTTTATTTTAGAAGCACCTTGAACGTCTATGGTAAGTATTTTATGTTTGGAGTTTGACTTCAAAGATTCTTTTGATATCCCATAAAAATTATCATGCACTAATGAAAACTCTGCAAAAAAACCTTCTTTAGCCAATTCATTAAATTTATCTTTTTCTATAAAATAATAATCAACACCTTCTGTTTCAATTGGACGTTTTGGTCTTGAAGTATAGGTTACTATACGCTCAAAATTTGATTTTTCAAGTACTTTTGCAACTGTTGTTTTACCCACGCCACTTGGGCTTGAAATAATAATAATCATAACACTATGTCTCGTTTATGCGCTCAGCCAAGGTTTGGGGCGCAATTGCAGACATTATAATATGTCCTGAGTCTGTTATCAATATGGCGCGTGTTTTTTTCCCTTTTGTAGCATCAATTATTTTACCAGTATTTTTAAACTCATCTTTTAATTTTTTGATTGGTGTTGAATCTGGATTTAATATGGCAATTACGCGTTCTTTATTTACAATATTACCAAAACCAATATTAACACAAACTTTCATGTTTACTCCTTATATACTAGCTCTAAATCTATTTTTCCTTCATAAATATCAACTTTTACAGGTTTAACTTTTATAGGATCCCCCAACCTAAAAATATTTTTTGTTTTTCTTCCAATGATCAACTGTTTTTGGTGAAAAAATGTATAAAAATCATCTTTCAAAGCACTATACGGTAAAAAACCTTCTGCAAATATTTCCTTTAGTTCAACAAACATACCACTTTCTACCATATAAACAATTGTACCGTTAAAAATTTTACCGATATACTTTTCAATAAGTCTTGCTTGCTTTATATCTTTTGCAAAGTATTCAGCAGCTTCTGTTACAAGTTCTCTTTTTTGGACTTGTTTGACTATGGTTTCAAGTTTTTTATATGAGTATTTTTTTTTATTAAGCAATGTAGCTTGAAGTATTTTGTGCACTATTAAATCAGGAAAGCGTCTAATGGGTGATGTAAAATGTGTATAGTTTTCAAATCCAAGCGCAAAATGCGGGATTTCCTCTAGTGAGTATTCTGCCCTTTCCATGCTTTTTAAAATAATTTTTGATATAATGCTTCTTTTTGTTTCCTCTATTGACCAGATAAATTTTTGCATTTTTTTTGCATTTGGTTTTTTAGGGAATGCATAACCCATTTCTTTGAGTTGATTGCTTAAATCCAAAAGTTTGGTTATTTGCGGTTTTTCATGTATCCTACGCAAAAAAATTGTTTTATTGTTTAGGTAGTCGGCAACAGCTTTATTCGCAGCCAACATAAATTCTTCTATTATTGAATAAGAAAACAACCTTGGTTTTTGTATGACATTTACTATTTTGTTGTTATTTATTATAAAAGTGGCTTCTTTAATATCCAAATCAAGACTTCCTTTTAAAAACCTCCTTGCGCGCAAAATTTTAGCTAAAATTTTTATTTTTTGTAAATAAGACTTTAGATTTTCTTCGCAATCTGCCAAACCTTTCAAACAATTTTCAACAAAGTCATATGTAAGACGATTTTTGTTTCTTATGATGCTTTTTGTAAAATTAAAAGATTTTCGATTGCCTTTTTTATCAAAATCTATAATAACTGTGAAAGCAAGTCTGTCTTTATCCGGTACAAGTGAGCAAATATCGTCAGAAAGTTTTCTTGGAAGCATTGGTATGTTATTTTGAGGAAAATAGACACTGAAGCCTCGTTCAAAAGCGCTTTTTTCAATTGCGCTGTTATCTTTAACATAATAACTTACATCAGCAATATGCACATATAATCTGTAACCGTTTTTTAAAAACTCCACATCAATTGCATCATCAAAATCTTTAGCATCAGCACCATCAATAGTTATGGTTCTTAAGTTTCTAAAATCACTTCTTCCAATAAAATCTTCCTCGTTTGGTTCATTTATAGATTGAAGTTCTTTTTCAACTTCCGGGCTAAATTCTGTTGGCAAGCTATATTTGTCTATTACAATTAATTCGTCATCTAAAGATGAATTAGAGTAGACTTCAACAATTTCTGCAAACTCAGTATTTTTTTGCTGTATAATTCTAGCTTTAACAAGCTTACCTTCCTCAGCTTTTCCCGAGAGTTTAATAAGAAATTTTGTTTTTAAAGGTTCAAAAAAATAATTAGAATTTATTTTTTTTATATAACCAACTACATATTTATTGTACCTTTTTGCAACATTTAACAATTTTGCTTTTGGATGTTTTGCCCAAATAAAAAGTGCTTCAACTTCATCACTATCTTGAGCAAATTTATCTGAAAAATCAAAAAATTCTTTTTCAATACTGTAAGTATTTTTGTCTGTAATTATTGAGTAATATGTTTTTTCTATTTTAAATAGACCTTTTATATAAATTTTTTTATTTTTGTGTTTTTTAGACATTATTAAATAAACTCACTTTTTCTATCTTTTGCCTTTGGGATTTTAAGTTCTTGTCTATATTTGACGACTGCACGTCTTGTTACATTTATATTGTGTTTTATCAATATTTGCCTTAAAGATTCATCGTCAAGTGGATTTGAAGCATCTTCTTGAGCAATAGCAGTTTTTATTATTTCTAATATTCTATGTTTTGATATGCCTTCTTTTGATTCATTGGAAAAAAAGATTTTAAAAGGGTAAATTTTTGATTTAAATAAAATATATTTGTTTGAAAGTGCACGGCTTATAGTAGAAACACTATAGCCAATAAGTATGGCTACGCTAGACATAGATAGTGGCTGGAGTAAACCTTTTTCAAAGAAAAGTCTTTGCTTTTGTATAACAATGTTGGCAATTTTTAGTAATGTTTGATGACGCATATTTATTGCATCATGTAGAACTTTAATTTCTTTGAGTTTTTCTTTTAGAAAATCTTCATCTTTAATTTGTTTTATAAGTGTTTCGTTCACTATTAATTTATTTGAAAACTCATCATTAACAATAGGTATAAATTCGTTGCCAATTTGCTTTATTTCTATATCGTAATATAAAAAATCTTCCTGACTTGACTTTATATAGCCGTATAAAGGATAAGGCCTAAAGGCTTTTATTTTTTCTAAAAAAAAATGAACCTGGTTATTGCTTAAATTTATTTTTTGAAGTTTTTTTATATCAAGACCAAACGTAAAAATTGTGTCTAAAAATTCTTTTAGTTTATTAAAAAATGGTTCGTTTTTATAAAAAAATTCGTTTTGCAAATGAAAAAATTCTTTTGTATTTTTTGTTGCAATGCCAAATGGTTCTAGGTTCATTATTAATTTTCTTATACGCTTAGAATCTTCATCTAGATCATAATCTAAAAGATAGCCTTTTTCATCTATACTATTTATTATTTGTTCAGCAATTTTTATTTCTTTTTGGTTTAAATCATAGGATAATATTAGATCTTGCAATAATTTTTGTTCAAATGTAGTTTCTTGTTCAATAAAGTCTAACTCATCGTATTCTTCTTCACTTTCAAACTTAACCTTGTAGCTTTGCTCTAATTCTTTAAATTTGCTTTCAAAGTAATTATTGGGCGCAATTGTATAATTTTTATCTATATCAATTAATGGATTTTGCAACACTATTTCATCAATTTGTTCCTGTAACTCTATCAGACTTGCACTTAAAATTTTAAGCGATAAATCAAGTTGGTGAGTAAGAATAAGACCTAAATTTATATTTAATTCATGCCTTAGCTCTACCATAGTTTATAGTTTAAATGTTTCGCCTAAATATATTTTAGCTAACCGCTCATCATTTACAATATCCATTTTAGAACCTTCTTTTATAACCTTTCCATCATATAATATGTATGCTTTATTTACTATATCAAGCGTTTCCCTTACATTGTGGTCTGTAATAATTATTCCTAAACCTCTTTCTTTGAGATCAAATATCATTTTTTTTAACTGTTCAACCATTAAAGGATCAATACCAGAAAAAGGTTCGTCTAATAGTAAAAATTTAGGGTTTGTTGCAAGGGCTCTGGCTACTTCAACCCTTCGTCTTTCACCGCCGCTTACCGCATATGCTTTTGTTTTTCTTATACTGGTTAAGTTAAATTCAGAAAGCAACTCTTCTAAACGTTCTTTTTTGTTTTTTATATCAACAAATTCAAGTACAGCATAAATATTTTGTTCAACTGTTAGTCCGCTAAATACAGAAGGTTCTTGAGGAAGATATGAAATGCCTATTTTTGAGCGCTTGTGTATGGGCATTTTTGTTATGTCTTGACCGTCAAGAAAAATTCGGCCGTCAGTTGGCCTGATAAAACCTGATATCATGTAAAATGTTGTTGTCTTGCCTGCACCATTTGGACCAAGTAGTCCTACAATTTCACCTTTTTTTGCAATTAAATTAATGCCTGCCACAGCCACTTTGGTTTTATACTTTTTAACAATGTTTCTACACTCAATCATTATTACCATTATATACTATAGTACTTTAAATTCAAATATAATTTGTTGCTAATACATTATAGTTCTATCGATTTGAAACCAAAAAATGCCATATTTATTAAACTTGACAATTACTAATATACCAATATACTACAAAAATCCAGCTTACTTTTTGTAACTATTGGAGGCTAATGTGGAAAATCAGAGTGCAATAAAAAACAATTTTGGTAGCAAAGCTATAAATTACAGATTGAGTTCAACTCATTCAAATTTAATTGATTTAGAAAGAATGATTGATTTTCTAAAACCAAAACCAGATGATATGGTTTTGGATGTTGCCACAGGTGCTGGTCATACGGCTGTAGCATTTGCCAGAAATAAATGTAGCGTGGTTGCTATTGACATTACCAAAGAAATGATTTTAGAAGCCAAAAAAACCCTACTGCACTCCAATGTTTATGGTGTTGAGTTTTTAGAAGCAGATGTGCATCGATTGCCATTTAAAGATGAAACTTTCGATATAGTTGCTTGTAGGTTTGCAGCTCACCATTTTTACAATATACAAAAAGCGTTACAAGAAATGTGTAGAGTTTTAAAACCAAAAGCAAAATTATATGTTTTGGATTGTAGTGTAATTGATGGTGAGGAAATAGAAAGACAAATAAATAGATTAGAAGTTTTAAGGGATAATTCTCATGTTTGTTCTTATTCTAAAAGACAATGGATAGATCTACTTAAAAGTTTACCTGTAAAAATTGATTATATTAATCTTATAAAAACACAATACAAGTTACCAGAATGGTTTGATAGAATGGGGACTTCTGCCGATAATAGACAAAAAATCTTTGAGTTATTGAACAATCTTTCTAAAGATTCTAAAACATTTTACCAATTTAACGAAACATTTATAGATTCATATTATATAGAGATAATTGCAAAAAAGATATAAAAAAGAATGTAAAATAAAACTACTTTAGCTTTTTATATTTTACAATACTGAATAAACTGAACAAAGAAGGAGCTATTATTAGAGATGCAAAAGCACCAAAAATCAAACCACCAATAGTAGCAGTAGCAAGGGGTTTCAATAAATCAGTACCTTTGCCAATACCTATGGCTAAAGGCAAAAAACCAACAATATCAGCGCTCATTGTCATAATAATTGGTCTTAATCTGCTACGAACAGCAAGGGCTACACTTTTGTGCGTGTGAGTTTTGCTTAATTGTTTTGATCTTGAAAATATGAGTATTATATTGTTTACTACAATAGCAAATACAAGCAGTATACCTAAAAAAGCTGTACTATCAAGATTTAGTCGCGCTATTAAAAGTGACAATAAAGAAAAACTCGCAGTTGAGCTAATAGCTATTATTGCAACTATAGCACATTTTTGACTCGAAAATTGAAAACCAAAAAGTATTAGCAAAATAAAAAGCGCTATCGTTAGTATTAGATACATATTTTGAAAACTTTTTGTTTGTTGTTTGTAATAGCCACCAATAGAATAGCTAATGTCATGTGGAAGATTCATACGCTTAACTATATTATCAATATCTTTTGCAGCCTTTGTCAAACCTATGTGATAATATGGTTTGACCCATATATATGAATAAGGCACTAAATTTTGGTGTGTAATGTATGGAACGTTGCTTTTTATATCAATGTCGGATAGCATATTTAAAGCCATAGGCATATCATTGTGAATAATATTTAAAGATTTAAGTTCTTGAATTGTTTGTGGTTTGTCTTTAAGTGTTATCCTTATTGGAAATAACTGTTCACCTTTCAACAAAAAACCTGCATTTTCACCCCAAAAATAGAGTTTGATTGTGTCAGCTAAATTTTTTGAGTTTATATTATTTACCGTAGCAAAATAATTAGGGTTAAATTCTATTTCTGGGCCTGCAGAAGGCGATTTATATGTGACAGATTCAAAATCTTTATTTTTTGCAAGTATTTTATAAAGTTTTTGTCCTTCTTTGAATAATTTATCCGGATCGCTACCAAATAGAAAAACTTCTAAAGGAGCATGAGAACCAGATAAATCACCAAGCCTATTTACCATAATTTGTGATGAATTTAATGAAATAAGGTTAGGTGCTATAGTTTTAAATTTTTTATCTAATTCTAACATAACTTTTTGTGTGCTTTCTTTTCTGTCTTTTTTTAATACGATCATCATGATAGCTTTGTTTGGTGTAGAAAAAGAGTTTCCAAAACCTCTGCCAACCATTAAAGAAACTTTGTCAACATTTGGATTTTTCGAAGCTTCATTCATTAAAAGTTCACCTATTTTTGTTGTAGTTTCTACACTGCTTCCAACAGGCGTTCTAAATGGTACAGAAATTAAACCTTCATCCCATTTTGGCAAGAAGGCTGTTGGTAAATTTTTGAAACAAACATAGCCTGTTGCTGCGACCAAAAAAACTATAATGATAGAAATCCATGGCCTTCTCATAAAAAAAATTAATGTATGACTGAACATAAAGTATAGTTTTCTATTTTTTGGTTTATTTTTTTTATAGGTTTTGCGATATACAATTATCATAGATAATATTGGTGTAAAAGTTAAAGCAATTAGTTGTGATGCAATAAGAGCTATAATTATAGTAATAGCCATATGTTTAAATAACAACCCTAATGTGCCTGGCAAAAAGATAAGAGGAATAAACACAACAGTTGAAGTTATAGTAGCCAAACTCATGGGAAGCAGTATATCTTTTAACCTTTTAAAAACACCGGACAATCTTTTCTTTGTATTGCTTTCTATGTTTTGCAGGCCCCTTTCAATTATAACTATGGCATGGTCTATCATCGCACCAATTGAAGCGCAAATTCCACCAAGTGTCATTATATTTAATCCAAAACCCATTAAATATAGAGCAATAAAAGTTAAAGATAAAGAAAGCGGAACTACTATAAACACACTTAAAGCACCATCTATTCTACCTATAAATAGCATTACAACTATCAATGCAATGATGCTACCTAAAATAAGCGCACTCCACACATCATTCAGGTTACTTTTAATTAAGTCGCTTAAATCATAAATTTTTATTAGTTTTATACCATGAGGCAGTCTATCTTTAATTGTTTCAAAGACTTTTTGAAGTTCTTTAGATACCTTTACTTCATTAGCTTTATTTTGGGAAAGTATATCCATTATTAATGCATGCTTGTATCCAGATACTTTAGCTTCTTTTATTAATGGTGGATTTTGGATTTTTATATCAGCTATTTTATCTAATGTTAACGGTATAAATTCGGAATTTCTGGATTTTATAGGAATTGTGAAATTAGATAAATCTTTGATATTATCTATACTTGTAGTTGAGAGGTTAAATTGTTGATTGAAATAATTCATTACTCCCGAAAAAAAAGGTCCTTGATTTAAAATAAGATAGTGTATTATTTGTTGAGGTGATATTTTATATTGCAATAACTTTTGGGGATCAATAGCTATATTAATTTCAGGCCAACCTCGCGAAGTTTCTTCTACTTTATAAACACCGTTTATACCAAGAACCGTGGGTTTTACTTGAAAATAATAATAACTCATCATGTTTGAACTGTCAATTTTGTTTGAAACAAGGGCATATTCTGCAAATGGATATATGTTTGGTTCCATTAAACGGATACTTAAATTTGAATCCGGGGGTAAATTGATTTTTGCTATTCTTGCTTGTAGCATAAGGTATGCGGTTTTTGGATTAACATTTGAATTAAAATAAACATGAATTTTTGATAGACCATTGCCTGTTTGTGATCTTACAAGAATTACGCTAGGCTCAGTCCTTGCTGCTTCTTCTAGCGGTCTTGTAACACTTACAAGCATATACTTTACTGGTAAATATTGATTATGTACAAGTATAGATACTTTAGGAAAATTTACGTTAGGAAAGATACTTTCTGGTAATCTAAAAAGGGAAAATATGCCGCCAAAAATAATTAAAATACCGCATAAAAATACAGTAGTTTTGTTACTCCACAAAAAATTTAAGTATTTATTCATTTTATAATTTTTACTTTAATATTGTTTTTTAGTCTATCTGTTGCACTGATAGCTAAAGGTTCGTTTTTATTGAGATTACCATTAATATAAGCTGTATTGTTTGAAATATTTATAAGATTTACTTGTTTTTGGTATACTACATTATCTTTTACAATAAATACATAAGTTTTAGAGTCTTTAGAAACAATAGCGCTTTTTGGCACACAAAATTGAGTGTTTTTTATAACAGGAATTTCAAGATTTACCCATTGTCCGGCAATGAGAGCTTTATTATTCGTATTTATAAAAATAGGGACAAGACCATTTGCATCTGCGTTATGCTCAATTTGAGCAATTGAACCTTTATGCTTTATGTTGTGGGAATAATAATAGACAATTTGATCTATTTTTAATTTATCTATATAATCTGGTGATACATAAGCTTTAATCCATAAATTCGTGTTTCCTGCCAAATGAGCTATGGGTTGATTTAGTATTACATAAGTCTGGTTTGGGACAAGAAACTCTAAACTTCCAGAAAAAGGTGCATAAATTTTAGACTTTTCGATTTGGGCACTTAGCCGTTCTAAATTGCTTTTTGCTTGGTAATAGAGTATTTTTGCTTTTTCTATTTCTTGAGCAGTAGCCATATGGATATTTTTCAATTCAATTGTGTTTTGAAGGTTGGTGTAGGCTGCATCAACATTTAATTTAGCATTTTCAATTTGTTTTGAAAGATTAGGCGGATATATTCTAGCAATTAATTGGCCACTTTTTACAGTACTGAAATTTGAGTCTATTTTGATAATACCGCTGACAGGTGCAAAAATTGTTATATTTTGTGTTGTTTGTACTTTACCATAAGCTTTTATTTTTTCATAGCCTGTACAAGTTTTTGGGTAGCCTATCTTTACCTCAACTGCCTTAGCTAAAGTATAATAATTTGCAATTACAATAGCAATGATTAGTAAAACTATTTTTTTCATTACGAGCAATATAACTAAATAAAAGGGTATTGTCAAGTAAGTGTTATTGACTTTAAAGCAATAGAGTATATAATTTTTGATTATGAACAGTGTAGGATTGAATTATCTTATTTTAACATTTTTAAACATAAACCCTATTTTTGGTGGTAAACTTATAGCTGTAAGTTATGCCAGCATTGCAAGCCTTAATCCGTATACATCTTTAATGGTTATTATTATAACAGAAATTTTAGTGTGTGCGATAAGTTTTCATTTTGCTAATTATATTAGCAGATTCAAATTATTTAATAAAAAATTATCAAGAATAAACGAAAAATGGGTAAAAAGTGGAGCGTATATAGGATTTTTTGTAGGCCAATTATTTATGGGAGAATTGTTTATTGCTTTACTTTTTGGATTAGTAGAAGATAAAAAAAATGTAATTTTGTATTTTTATGTACCTATGATTACAAGTACTGTTTTGTATACTCTGTTATATTATTATCTTGCAATTCATGGTGTAAACTTGATTAAAGATTATTCTTCTTTAAGCCAGCAGGTAAACTTTTATAAAAAGTTTATGAAGTTTATTTAGAATTTTTAAAATGAAATATATTAAATTAGTTAAAATTATCGCTATATCGACCAATTTAATTGGGATTGTAACGGTAATTTTAGCAGTTTATTTTAAATTACCGGCAAGCCAAAGTGAATCAATACTTGGACTTAAAGCCATTATGCTAATGATACTGTTTGTAGTAAATACCTCATCCCATTCTTTATATTCATCGGAATTTTATTTTTTAAATAGATGTGAATTAAAAAGCGCCAATAACAGTTTTAATAATATAGAAGAGATTTATAAGTCTTTGGGCAAATTACTGCTTTTTAATATGCTTGTGCTTGATAGTTCAATTTTTTTAATTATTTCTATTTTAGCTAATATTATTCAAAGTATTATAACAGCCTGGCAAAATATTTTTACAACTATTTCTTTTTATTCTTTTGTTGTTTTTATATTTATAATAATTGATAACTATTTGCTCTATAATTTTCTATTGTATAGAACTTTTAAAAAGATCGTTTATATAAGGAAGTGAGCGGTATTATGCTGAATAGAATTTTGAAAAAGATAAAAGCTGCAG
>NZ_JAGDWY010000043.1:15866-47022 GCF_023256235.1 Desulfurella sp. | reverse complement strand
ATTTAAATCAAAGGGCTTTAGATATATTGGGATATACAATTGATGAAATAAAAAATAATAACCCCATTGACTTATTTTATGAAGAAAAAGATAGATACAAAATAAACGATATCTTACAAAGACGCTTTAGTGGAGAGAAATTTTCTTCAAATCATAGCGAAATAAAAATGATAAAAAAAGACAAAAGTATTATTTATGTAAATTTATCTGCAAATACTATTAAATACAAAAATGAGTATGTAGCTTTTGGTACGCTTGTAGATATTACCGATCAGAAATTAATCGAAAAACTGTATTTTGTATTAAAAGAAATAAATAAACTAATTACATTTGTAAACGATGAAGCAGAGTTATTTGAAAGCGTTTGCAGAATTTTGGTTGAAAAGCTGGATTTTGAGCTTGCAAGTGTTGGTTGTATAAATAAAAAGAAAGATTTTATAATAAAGTATTTAAATGCTAAAAATGAATCAATTTTAGAAGATTTTAAGGCTTTAAAAATATCGGCCAATCAAAACCTGCCATACGGCACGGGAACTGTGGCAAAAGCTATACAAACAGGTAAAATTGCGTTAGTAGCAAATGTCAATTCAGATGAATCAATGTACTATTGGATTGATTACTTTAAAAAACATGATATCTTATCTGCCTGTGCTATACCTATAATGTTTAATCAAAGTATTGAGTATGTATTACTATTACATTCAAAAATTATTAATCAATTCAATGAAAAATATTTAGATATATTGGAAGAAATAAAATCTGATATAAGTTTTGCGCTCCAGAAAATAAGGGATCAACAATACAAAACCATCCTGGATAAGGCTATATGGTCTTCTTCAGAATGGGTGTTAATTACTTTTGCTGATGGCACAATTGAGTACGCAAACAAAGCGGTAAGTGATATTTCCGGATACGATCTACAAGAATTAATCAATAAAAAACCTTCTATTTTTAAATCTGGATATCATAGCGATAAGTTTTATAAAAATATGTGGGATAGTTTGCTTAATGGAAAAAATTGTACATGTACTTTTGTAAATAAAAATAAAAAGGGTGAATTATTTTATCTTAATTCATTGATTATACCTGTTAAAGTTAATGGTAAAGTAAGCCGATTTGTTGATCTTTCAAGAGACGTAACAAAAGAAATAAGGCACCTTCAAACAATAGAAAATTTGTCAAATATATACGCTACTTTATCTGAAATCAATCAATTGCTTGTGTATGAAAAAAAAGAAGAAGCAATATTTAATAAAATAACCGAAATCTTAGTCAAGTTTGCAAAATTTAAAATTGCGTATGTAGCATTAACTGATGAAAACAACAATTTTTATATAGGTGCCTCAAGCTTAGAGAACCCAATATATCAGATTTTTTTAGATTTTGTATCTGAACAGTTCAATATTTTGAAAACTCAAGATAATGATAAATTTAATCTACATAGATTTCCCTTTTTCAAATCCGTTAAAAATAAACGTGTTTACATAATAAATGATGCAAATACAAAAGATTTGCGACCCTTTAATACTGAAGCTGCAAAAATTGGTATGCGCTCATGCTGTTCTATACCTATTATTAAAAAAAATAAATCAATTGGTGCCATTGTAGCTTTATCTGACAAAGCAAACTATTTTAACAAAAATATATACGAATTATTAAAGGAAATTACACTGGATATAAACTATGCGCTTGACAATATAGAAACTCAACGATGGCGCGATATTGTAATGCTTGCAATAGATAGAAATGAAAATTTAATTGGTGTTATGGATAAAAATTTCAGACTCATATATGTAAATGAAGCTGTTGAAAAAATTACGGGTTTTACAAAAGATGAGGTTATTGGAAAAAACCATTCTATTTTTAGTTCAAAAACACACAGCAAGGAATTTACAAGAAATTTTTACAAAACATTAACTTCTGGCAGAATTTTTTCCGATGTTGTAACCTACAAAACAAAAGATGAAAAATTTTTTAGTGCACTTGTTAGTATTGTACCGTTCATAGAAAATAATCAAATACAGTACTATGTGAGTATTGCAAAAGACATATCAAAAGAAAAAACTCTCTATGAAAAGATCAATTATTTAACGCATTTTGATGCTTTAACCAATCTGCCAAAACGTCAGGCTTTTATAGACTACATTGAAAGATTTATAAAGCGTGCAGAAATTGAAAATAAAGTTGGTGCAGTAGCCATTATAAATCCTATTAATTTTGGCAACATCAACAAAGCGTATGGTTTTGAATTTGGCAATGATCTCCTTAAAGCAATTGGTGAGAGATTGGGCAAAATAGTAAGACAAATTGATATAGTTGCAAAGCTTGAATCGGATAAATTTGCGGTTTTACTTAAAGATCTTTCATTTGAAGAAGATAGTTTAGTTTTAATGGTAAACATAATAAAAGTTCTCTGTGATGATTATAATATAAATGGCACTGTAGTAAAACTCTCTTTTAATGCAGGTGTGAGTTTGTACCCAACAGATTCAAGAAGCCCAAAAATACTTTTGGAAAAAGCAGAAATTGCAGTATCGGATGCTAAAGAAAAAGGAGAGGGGGCATTGGGTTTTTACAGACAGGAAGTAGAAGATAGTGCAAAAGAAAAACTCTCACTTAGGTACAATATAACAAAAGCACTTTCTAATAAGGAATTTTTGGTATATTATCAGCCTTATTTTGATACAAAAACAAAAAAATCATAGGGGCAGAATGTTTACTCAGATGGAAAAAAGGCGATAAAATTATACCGCCTTTAGAATTTATACCTTTTTTAGAAGAAACGGGCCTTATTTTGAATGTTGAAGAATGGTTAAAAAATGAAATAGCGCAAAGTATTAGTTTAAGAAAAAATAAAATACCGATATCAATAAATATTTCACCAATAAGTTTTAAACAAAAAAGATTTATAGATGAAATTGTTTCTATAATAAATTTATATTCAATTGAACCTTCTTTGATTGTGATTGAAATGCTTGAGCGCACATTTATAGAAGATTTGCCATATTATAAAGTTTTTTTGAATTCGCTTAAAAGTTACAATATAAAATTAGCTTTGGATGATTTTGGGACAGGTTACTCTTCTTTGTCATATTTGAGTGAGCTACCATTTGATTATATAAAGATAGATATATCTTTTGTAAGAAAGATGCTTTTCGATTCAAAAGCAAAATCTATTGTTGAAACAATTATTTATTTATCACATAATTTAGGTATAAAGACAATAGCAGAAGGTATAGAAAATAAAGAACAACTTGATATGTTAGAAAAATTAGGTTGTGATGCTATGCAGGGATTTTTATTATCAAAACCTATCACTAAGGAAGAATTTGATCGTTTAATAGGAGAATGATGATATGAAAAATGTAAAAACTGAAGCAAAACCATCAGTAAAAATCAAAAGGTGGTGTGAAAACTACCCGGCAGAGCGCCCACCCAGGTTTTTGAGAGCGTTTATGTTATATATTTTAACTCAAGGACCCAGACATGGTTTTAAAATTATAGAAGCACTCCAGGATATGGGTATAAAGTATGAAGATGTGGGTGACTTTGGCTATATTTACAAAACATTAAATGCTATGGAAAAAGATCATCTTATTGTTTCATCTTGCGACATTAACGATAAAGGTAGAGGTAATTACAAAAAAATCTACACGCTAACAGATAAAGGAAAAGCAGAACTCAAACTCTGGATTGTATCTTTAACAAATTTAAAAGAAAGTCTTGAGAGTTTTTTGCATGCATGTAAAAATATACAGGAGAGCTTATGAAAAAGATAGAATTTTTGTTTTTTAGCGGTTGTCCAAATTCTGAGCCTACTTATAACAATTTGCTGGAAGCATTAAAAGAATTAAATTTAAGTATTAATGTTGAAAAAATTGATGTTGAAACACTTGAAAAAGCTAATGAAGTAAATTTTTTGGGATCACCGTCAATATATATTGATGGTGTTGATATTTATACATTGCAAAAACCAAAAGAAGTCAATTATGCCTGCAGGACTTTTGATATAGGTGGCAAGAAATCCGGCGTAATACCAAAAGAATTTATCAAAGATAGACTGAAAAGTTTTATTTAGTTTTAAAGTCTTACGTTAGCTTAAAATTTATTATACTATATTTAAAAAATATTTGCTTGACAATTAACGTTATATAAAATACTATATATCAAAAAGGAGGTGTATGATGAAAAAGTTACTTGCTGTGTTATTTGTTATTTTTTTTGTTCATATGTCTTATGCAAATGAACTAAAAGTTGTGATTGCGCCAAACCTTGACAAAGTAATAAAACCAATCAATGCAGAGTTTGAAAAGTTGAATAAGGGTGTTAAAGTAGTAACCATACCACTTGTATCGGGCGCTGCTTACCAGCAAATTACGAATGGTTATCCTGTGGATATTTTTATGTCAGCTGATGCAAAATACCCACAGGAGCTGGTAAAAAAAGGTTTTGGCGATGATTATTATATATATGCTATCGGTAAACTGGTAATCTGGACAAATAGTAATGTAAAATTGGATAAAGATTGTATAAACACTTGTCTTGATGGAAATATATCGCATATTGCGATTGCAAACCCAAAACTTGCACCTTACGGGAGGGCTTCAATTGAAGCGTTAAAATCTGCAAATATTTATGAGAGGCTAAAGCATAAGATAGTTTTTGCAAATGATGTATCTCAAGCTCAACAGTTTGCTCAAACGCGCAGTGCTCAAATAGCTTTTATACCATTGGCTTTGGTAATTAAATCAAATGTAGGTCATTATTGTGAAGTTGACCAGAGTTTATACAAACCAATAAAACAGGCAATGGTTGTAATAAAATCTTCAAATGAAAAAGAATTGGCTAAAAAGTATCTGGATTTTATTAGATCAAATCAAGCAAAAGAAATATTTAAAGAATTTGGGTATGCTACGCCATAATTTATTTGTTATTTTTGCTTTTTTGTTTTTTTGTAATGTGAGTTTTGCTTCAAAGCTTGTGATTGTGTATACGCCAAGCATGCAAGAACCTATAAAAAAGATTAATTCATTATTTGCAAACCAATATAGAAATATTGAAATAACAGCAATACCTATTATTGCCGGTGCAGCTTTTGAACAAATAAAAAATGGCTATCCTGCAGATATTTTTATATCGGCAGATACAATGTATCCCAAAAAACTTATTGAAGGTGGTTTTGCTTTAGAAAACTCATACTTTGTATATGCAAAAGGTGTGCTTGCCCTATATTCAAACCTTGAAAAGCTAAACAAAAAAGATTGTTTAGAAAACGTAAGCAAATTTCAAGGCTATATTGGCATAATTAACCCAGAGCTTGGTCCATACGGCAAAGCAACAATTCAGGCTTTAAAAAACTCACATATGATAGATACTGTGCAAATAAGGTTTGCACAAGGAAAAGATGCACTTCAAGTGTTACAATTTGCTCAGACAAAAAGTGTATCTATGGCTTTTTTGCCGCTTTCATTGGTAATAAATGAAAAAAGTGGTAATTATTGCATTGTAGATAAGAAATTATACTTGCCAATAAACCAGGCAATGGTTATACTTAGATCATCAAAAAATAAAAATGAAGCATTTAAATATTTGGAGTTTATGAAGTCAAGTCAGGCCAAAGAAATATTAAAGGATTACGGTTTTGAAGCTTAATTTTGGGAGTTTCAATGATTTATTTTTCGTGTGAGGAAATAGACAAACTAATTAGCGATGATTTAGCCTATAGCGATTTAACAACGGATGTTATAGGTATTGATGGTAACTGTAAACTAGAGTTTATTGCAAGGCAGGATCTGGTTGTCTGTGCAAGTGAAGAAGCAAAACGTGTATTGAAAAGGTTTGATTTAAAGGTAGAAACACTTGTGCCTTCCGGGAGTTTTGTCAATAAAGGTCAATTGTTGCTTTCAGCATATGGAAATTTCAAAAATGCACAGAGTTGCTACAGGATTTGTTCCAATTTAATGGAACACGCCAGTGGTTTGGCTACAAAAACAAGAAATTTTGTAGAATTGGCAAAAAGCCAAAATCCAGGTATCAGAGTAGCCACAACAAGAAAAACCTTTCCGTTTGCGAAAAAACTTTCAATCAAAGCAATTTTAAGCGGGGGAGCAAGTGTCCATAGGCTTGGTTTATCAGAAAGTATTTTGATTTTTAAAGAACATATTATGTTTATGGGTGGTTTTGAAAAGTTACTTACCAAAGTAGACGAGATTAAACGCAAAGCTTACGATAAAACGGTGTGTGTTGAGGTTGAAAATCTTGATGAAGCAATTTATTTGGCAAAAGCTGGTATTGAATTTTTACAACTTGATAAATTTGACATAGAAAAAACCAGACAAGCCACAGAAATATTAAGAAAAATTAATAATTCCATAAAAATTGCTGTAGCTGGCGGCATTAACGATAGAAATGTAGTAGAATACGCAAAAACCGGTGTTGATTCTATTGTTACTTCTTGGTTGTATTTTGCGAAACCAGCCGATATTGGAGTAAAGTTTACAAAAATCGGATAATACTCCACTTTGTGCTTGACATATTTTTATTTTTGTATAAAAATAAAATAACTATATGGCAAAATCAAAAAGGAGGTTTTGAGTGCATTCATTAGTTTTTATTAAGCAAGTTCCAGATGCGGCTCAAGTTAGGGTTGATTATGAAACTGGTACATTAATAAGAGAAGGCGTACCAGCTATAATTAACCCGTTTGATACGCATGCTATTGAAGCAGCAGTCCAGATAAAGGACAAATTTGGTGGTAGTGTATCTGTTTTGTGTATGGGCCCTCCTATGGCAGATGAAGCTTTAAAAAAAGCGCTTGCTATGGGTGCAGACAATGTGTTTTTACTAAGCGACAGAGTTTTTGCGGGTTCTGATACATTGGCAACAAGCTATGCACTATGGGCAGGTGCACAAAAGGTTATACAAGAAGTTGGTCCGGTTGATATATTTTGGGCAGGAAAACAGGCAATCGATGGAGATACAGCTCAAACTGGCCCAGGTATAGCAACACGCTTTGATGTTCCTTTGGTTACATATGCAGTTGATATTAAAGAAGTTGACCCACAGGCAAGAAAAATGAAAATAGTGAGATTGCTTGAAGGTGGAACAGAAACCGTTGAAGTTCCAATGCCATGTTTGATAACAACAGAAGAAACTCTTAACCACATAAGGTTTGCTCCATTGCCATACCTTATAAAAGCTGCCAGAACACCTGTGGTTTTACTTAATTCTTCAAACACAACAATAGATGCATCTCAATGCGGTTTGAAAAATTCGCCTACAAAGGTTAAAAAAGCATTTACGCCACCAAAAAGAGAGCGTGGAGAGATGATCGAAGGGAGTTTAGATGAAATTGTGAATACAGTTTATGCTAAAATAGAGCCAATGCTTAAGCAGTTGGGAAAAGTTTAAGGGGTGGATAAATGATTAAGCAAGATATAACACAATATAAAAATGTATGGGTTTTTATAGAACACAATGAAGGCAAGATTGAAAGAGTATCTCTTGAATTGCTTAGTAAAGGTGCAGAACTTGCAAAAGATCTTGGTTGCGAAGTATGTGCATTCACTGTTGGAGATAAGGTTGAGCAATTTGCAAAAGAAGTTGGTGAATATGGTGCAAAAAAGTTTTATATAATCGAAAATTCAGCATTGAAAGAGTACAGAACAGAGCCGTGGAGAGATGCAATAGTATATTTAATTGACAAGTATAAACCGGAAGTTGCTTTAGTGGGAGCCACTACACTTGGTAGAGATCTGGCTGGTACTGTAGCAACAAAATTATCAACAGGTTTAACAGCAGACACTACAGCCTTAGATATTGATCCTTCAACCAAAAACCTTTTAATGACACGACCCACATTTGGTGGTAACCTTATGGCAACAATATTTTGCCCAGATAACAGACCCCAAATGTCAACAGTGCGACCAGGTGTTTTTAAAGCTGTAAAAAATCCTACAAAACCAGAGATAATAAAAGAGAAATACGATATTACAGAAGATAAAATAGTAAAGAAAATTATCGAAAAAGTCCAAACAGGTGAAGAAAAGGTAAATTTGAGTTTTTATGAAGTAATTGTTGCTGGCGGCAAAGGTATGGGCAAAAAAGAAAATTTAAAATTGCTCGAAGATCTGGCAAATGTTCTTGGTGGTACCTGGGCGGTTTCAAGAAAAGTGGTTCAGGCTGGTTGGGCACCACAATCAAGACAGGTAGGACAAACTGGTCAGACTGTACACCCAAAAATTTATATAGCAGCAGGTATTTCTGGTGCTGTGCAGCACGTTGCTGGTATGAAATCCTCAGATATTATAATAGCAATAAATACAGATCCAGAAGCGCCGATATTTGAAGTGGCTACATATGGGATAGTTGGCGATTGTTTACAAGTATTACCAAAAATGACAGAGATGTTTAAACAAAAGTTGGTTAAATAGGGAGTGTAGATATGAGAAAAAAGGATTTTGATGTTGTTATAGTAGGTGCAGGACCAGCTGGATTGGCTGCAGGGTATGTTTTAGCCAAAGCAAAAGTTAATGTAGCAATTATTGAGCGTGGTACATTTCCTGGCTCAAAAAATGTAATGGGTGGAATTTTTTATAGAAAAGCACTTGATGATTTAATGCCAGATTTTTACAAAGAAGCGCCACTTGAAAGGCATATTATAGAACAAAAATTATGGTTAATCTCAGAAGATTCTGTATTTTCTACAGGAATTAGGAGTGAAAAATTTAATAAAGAACCATATAATTGTTTTAGTGTGTTTAGGGCAAAATTTGATAAATGGTTTGCACAAAAAGTCCAGGAAGCAGGTGCTCTAATTATAAATGAAACTGTGGTAAAAGATCCAATAGTTGAAAATGGTAAAGTTGTTGGTGTAAAAACGGATAGACCAGATGGTGACTTATACTGCGATTGTGTAATAGCAGCAGATGGCGTAAATTCATTTTTGGCAAAATCTTTAGGTTTAAGAGAAAAAATTACACCAAATAAAGTTGCAATAGCAGTAAAAGAGATTATTGGATTACCGGAAAACGTAATTAATGACAGGTTTGGTGTGTCAAATGATTCAGAAGGTGTAACAATTGAAATCACAGGTCCATATTTTGAAGGTATGGAATCAATGGCTTTTATATATACAAATAAAAATTCTGTATCCATTGGTGTTGGAACTATAATTGAAGATATAATAGAACACAAAGTAAATCCAAATGATTTGCTTGAAAAATTCAAAACGCATCCTGCTATTGCGCCATTGATAGCTGGTGGAGAAACAAAAGAGTATTTAGCTCACATGATACCAGAAGGTGGCTATTACGCTGTACCAAAGCTTTATACAGATGGATTTATGGTAACAGGCGATGCTGCGATGCTGGTCAACAGTGTTCACAGGGAAGGTTCAAACCTTGCAATTGAATCTGGAAAACTTGCAGCACGCACATATCTGGAAGCAAGAGAAAAAGGCGATTTTAGTGCTAAATCGCTCAGTGCCTATCAAACAAAAATGGAAGAATCATTTGTATTAAAAGACCTTAAGATGTATAGGAACTTACCTCATCTTCTTGAAGAAAAACGATACCTATTAACAAAATATCCACAGTTAATTATAGATTCTATGTATAATATTTATAATGTAGATGGTGTTTCTAAACCGGATAAAATTAAAGCTATTAAAGAAAGATTGAAAAAAGATTTTGGTTACTGGAACTTGGCAAAAGATATGTTTACATTATGGAGGAAATTAGGATGAGAATTGAAGATAAATTATATTTAGTAGGTTATAATGTAGACGAAGAAGGTTCTCATTTAGGTGTAAGTGATCCTGAAGCATGCAAAAAATGTCAGGGTAGGCCCTGTACATATGTGTGTCCAGCCAGTGTTTATACTTATGATGAAGAAGAACAAAAGTTATCTATAAACTATGATGCATGCGTGGAGTGTGGTACTTGCAGGATAGCCTGTGATTATATTACCTGGAGATACCCAAGAGGTGGTTTTGGAGTTGCATATAAATTTGGATAGAATCATATTGACAAACAATTTATTAAGAGTAAATTGTTAATTAGAAATTTTACGTAAGGAGGTTTGATATGTCCTTTTTAAAGGAAAAATTAGCTGAGAAAATCGCTCAGCACAGACCACGCACTACTAGGCTTCTCAAAGAGTTTGGTAATGTAAAAATTGACGAGGTTACTATCTCGCAGGCTATTGGTGGGATGAGAGGTATTAAGTCTTTGGTAACTGATATTTCTTACCTGGACCCAGAAGAAGGAATTAGATTTCGTGGTTACACAATCCCAGAAGTATTAGAAAAATTGCCAAAAGTTCCAGGTGCAGAGATGCCTTATGTTGAAGGTCATTTTTATTTACTGCTAACAGGTGATGTCCCAACAGAAAAAGAAGTTAAAGAAGTAGCAGAAGAGTTCAAAAAAAGAAGAGCTTTGCCTGAGTATGTAAAAGATACTCTAAAAGCTATGCCAAGGGATACTCACCCAATGACCATGTTTGCAGCTGGCATTTTAGCAATGCAAAGAGAGTCAAAATTTGCAGCATACTACAACGCTGGTAAATTTAACAAAAACACAGCGTGGGAACCAATGTTTGAAGATGCAATGGATCTGATGGCAAAGTTACCTTCACTTGGTGCATATATATATAGAATGAAATATAAAAGTGATACACATATACCATCAAACCCTGATCTTGATTTTGGTGGTGATTTTGCAAACATGATGGGTATTGATAAACCATACGATGATGTTGCAAGATTGTATTTTATACTGCACTCAGATCATGAAAGTGGCAATGTTTCGGCTCATACTGCTCACCTTGTGGCATCAGCATTATCTGATGCATACTATGCATATTCTGCTGCTATGTGCGGTCTTGCTGGGCCATTGCATGGTCTTGCAAACCAGGAAGTATTAAAATGGATACAAGAAACTATAGATAAGAAACTAGGTGGAAAGGTTCCAACCAAAGAAGAATTGAAGAAATTCGTAGAAGAAACACTATCAAGCGGTCAGGTAATACCAGGATATGGTCATGCAGTTCTAAGAAAAACAGACCCACGCTATATGGCCCAAAGGGAATTTGCACTTAAGCATATGCCAGATGACCCAATCTTCCAGGTTGTTTCAATGCTTTATGAAGTAGTTCCACCGATTTTGTCTTCACTTGGCAAAGTAAAGGATCCATGGCCAAATGTTGATGCACATTCTGGTTGCATCCAGTGGCATTATGGTGTTGTAGAGTATGATTTCTACACAGTATTGTTTGGTATCGGAAGAGCATTAGGTGTTCTTGCCAACCTTGTCTGGGATAGAGCACTTGGATATGCAATTGAAAGACCAAAATCTGTTACTACAGATATGCTTGAGAAATGGGCAGGAATTAAGTAATTTAAGGTTTAGCGAAAATCTAGCAAGGGAGGGGTTTTAAAAATAAACCTCTCCCTTTTTTTATGGAGGGATGTGTGGATATATTAATTACAGGTGGTGCTGGCTTTATTGGATCAAATTTAGCTCTTGCACTTCAAAAAATGGCTGATAATATATCAGTTGTTGATGATTTTTCAAAAGGTGTTTACAAAAATCTTGAAGGTTTTGAAGGAGATGTTGTAGTTGGTGATATTTCTAGAGAAAATTTTGATTGGGAGCATTATTTAGATTTTGAACCAGACTATATTTTTCATGAGGCTTCAAATACTGATACAACATATCCAGACGATAAAGAGATGCTAAGGAGCAATATTGAAGGTTTTAGAAATGTATTAGAATTAGCTATAAATTCTCAAGCTAAAGTTATTTATGCATCAAGTGCTGGTGTTTATGGAAAGGGTACTATCCCTATGAGTGAAAATTCTCAACGCGACCCAAAAAATGCATATGCGTTTTCAAAGTATATAATGGAAAATATAGCAAGAAAATACACAGAAAATTATGATTTAGAATGTGTGGGTTTGAGATACTTTAATGTTTATGGTCCAAGGGAATCTTTTAAAGGCAAAGCAGCAAGTATGATTTATCAGTTAGCTTTGCAAATGAAAGAAGGCAAAAGACCGCGCATATTTGAATTTGGAGAGCAATTTAGGGACCAGATTTATGTTAAAGATGTGGTTGAGGCAAACTTGCAAGCTATGGAAGCACCATCCGGTGTTTATAATGTAGGCACTGGTAAACCTACAACTTTCAATAAAATTGTGGAAGTTTTAAATAAAGTTTTAAAAACAAACTTAGAACCAGAATATATAAAAAATCCCTACACTCAATTTTATCAGGACCAAACATTGGCTGATATGAATTTATCTGCAAGTAAAATGGGTTTTGTAGCAAAGTACGATATAGAATCTGGTATCGAAGATTACATGAGGTGGCTTGGCTTTGCTTGATATTGAAAAACTTGTAGGCACTTCTTGCAGATTGTGCCCAAGAAACTGCAAGACAAATCGCAATATAGAAACTGGTTTGTGTAAAACAAACAATAGAATTGAAATAGCGAGTTTTAATTTACATTTTGGCGAAGAACCTCCAATTAGCGGAAATTATGGTAGTGGTACTGTGTTTTTTGCAGGTTGCAATATGGCCTGTGTGTTTTGTCAAAATTATCCAATAAGTCAGTTAAAAAGCGCTTATAAAATAATTGATGAATATGCACTTGCTGATATTTTTTTAGAATTGCAAAATAGAAAAGCTCACAATATTAATTTGGTAACACCTTCCCATTTTGTTCATTTGATTTGCAAATCTATTGAAATTGCAAGGCAAAAAGGTTTTAACATACCAGTTTGTTACAATACAAGCTCTTATGATAAAGTGGAAGTTATTGAATATCTAAACGATTATGTTGATATTTATTTAGCTGATTTAAAATATGCAGATGATGAGTTATCTTACAAGTATTCTGGTGTGTCTGATTATTTTAAGGTAGCTACAAGAGCAATTATAAAAATGCAAGAAACAAAAGGTCCTTTAATATTAAAAAACAATTTGGCTGTAAAAGGATTAATTATAAGACATTTAGTTTTGCCAAATAATATCGAAAATTCAAAAAAAGTTTTGGATTGGATTGCAAATAATATAAACAAACCTACAATTTCTTTAATGAGACAGTATTTTCCTGCGTATAAAGCTTTTAATTACACTGAATTATCAAAAAAGCTAAATAATTCTCAGTGGAATTATATACTCGATTATGCCAATAAATTAGATATTGGCGGTTATTTCCAGGTAGCCTGAAATTTATATATAGTTAAATAGACTTAGCTGGTTAATTTTAGCAAAACTTTGCAATAAAGCTTGCATAATTGTAATTTCTCTTTGGTAGTCGCTAATTACTTTTGCATAATTTGCATCCTGAAGGTTTGATAGTGTTTGGGCATTAGATAAAGAAGTATTTTCAATGCGCTTTTGCGCAAGTTGCATACGCTGCTCATAGGCACCAATAACTGAGCGATTTGCATCTACTTGAGATAATGAGTTTTGAATGTTGGTTATTGATTGTTGAAGCATATTTGTAAGTTTAATGGAAAATGAATCACCATCTTTTAATAAAGGTGTTACATTCTGTGAAGCCAAAGTTAAATTTAATCCATCTGGTAGCTTAATTTGTGTGGTATTTAAAAAACTTGTAATAGCATTATTTGAAGTTGCATGTGTCGAATAAGAAACAATTGTATTGTTTTTTGAGTCTAAAACGGTTATTTGAAATATACCACTTGTAACGCCCATTGTGATTTTTCCGATATTTTGGTTTTTTGAGTTTGTAATTGTAATTGTATGTGGAAATGAAATACCACTTGATTCGCCAGATACACTAAATGTCCATGTATCTGAGTTGTTGCCTGTATAGTATCCAGAAACTATTGGTATAAGCGTAGAGCCTGCACTAAAGCCTGTTGCTTTTGAGATTTGATTTACACTTTGCCCAAGTATTGCAGCCTGGGCATTGTCAAATGCATCAAATACATCTATACCACCGCCTTGCTGTATAGTATTAAATACGCCAAAAATATTAGCTGCGCTTTTTATGCTATTACTATTAACAACATTAATTGATAAATTGAGTTTGCTTGTGCCACCTCGTAGGTCTTGTATTACAATTTGACCATGCTGGATAGTTGCAGACACTGTGCCTAAAAATGCGTTTGAGATCCCGTGGCTTATTGAGTTAAATAAACCAAATACCGGAATTGATGAAGTTTTTGTTTGCATTGCAATATTTAAAACACTTGAGCCTATTTTATTATCTGCAATTTGTATTATGCCATGGTTTATGGTAGCTGTAACATTAAATACTCTACCGATACTTGCAAGCATTGCAGAAACTGTGGTGTTAGCAGAAAATGATATTGTTGTGCTCACTCCAGAATGACTTAAACCTCTAATTATGATTGCGCTACCATTTGTAAGTTGGCCAATAGTTGTAGTACTGTTTGCAATTGTACCATCTGGAAGAGTTAAAGTTGTATTATTTTGTAAAATTTCTTGAGTGCTAAGGTGAGTTATGTAATTTAATAGTTGAGATACTGTTGCATTAGCAGATACTAAAAAAGCTGGTCCAGAAACAATATTACCGTTGTGATCTGTGCCTGTTAGCACTATCTTCTGTCCCGTTTGCAAGGCTACATTTGACAAAGCGTTTACAAGATGCAAATCTAAAAGCTTTGTTTGGGCAGTTGCAGGGTCATTTGAAGAGTTGAGTAGCAAGTTGTTTGATTGAAGAGTTTGATGTTGTTGATAAAGCATATCTTTAGCATTAATGGTTACTGGTGTATTTAAACCATCAGAATATGGTATGGCTAGACTGTTGTTATCTCCCATATAGACATTGTTTCCACCTGGAGAATAAGAAAAGGTAAAACCTCCACTTGCGTCTTTTGGTATATAAATTTTTACGCCTCTGCCTGTATTAAACCAACCGCCAGTTTGTAAAAGATTTGAAATTTCTGCAGAATTTGAGAGCTCATCGCCCCCTGAGCTTGATCTATCAATTCCGTCAGAGCTTATTGGTATTAAATTTCCATTACTATCTGTAATTGAGAGTTTTCCTGAAGTAATATTAACTGTATAAGTACCACTTTGAAACTGGTTTAAATCTCCAAAGTTTTTTGAAGTAGTAATCTGAAAAGCATTGTTTGAAGGATTATTTATAATAGCTGCCTGTTGCGTAATATTTTGCACGGGTGCTGTGTTTGTTAAAAAGCCGCTAAATAAATAGCTACCGCCAAACATTGTATTTGCACTGTTTTTTATTTCTGCTTCTACTGCCTGGAGTTGTTGGGCAATAGCAGTATTGCTTGCTATGTCATTTGTAGCATTTGCTGCTTGAACAACCAAAGAACCAGAGTTTTGCAAAAGATTACTGATGTTTTGCGTTGCTGTATCTTGTGCAGAAAGCAAAGAGTTTGCATAGTTTATATTTGATTTATATTGCTCAAAGCGCGATTGTATGTCGTTTATAGTTAAAATTTGCGAAAGTGCTATAGGGTTATCCGATAGATTATTGATGCTTTTGCCTGTTGCCATCTGTGTTTGAGTGTTATAAAGCTGTGTATTTACATTGTTTATATTTGATAAGAAGTTGCCATAGAGCATATCTTGCGTAACTCTCATTTTGACATACCTCTACTGCACCATATTAATAAGTGATTGGGTAATCTGATCAATTACACTTATAAATCGAGCAGAAGCTTGATAAGCCATCTGGTATTTAATTAGATTTGCAGCTTCTTCATCTAATGATACGCCTTCTTGTGATGATACTAAGTTTTGTGTTTGTGTAACAAGAGCGTTTTGGGCACTTAAAAGGTTTTGGTTTGCCTGGACATCAGAGCCAATTTTGCCTAAAAATGCATTGTAGTATTGGTTTATTGTTTGCGTGTTTGAAATCATTACATTTTGCGTTTGTAAGTTTGCTATAGCCAAAGCATTTGAGTTATCGCCAGGCAATATAGATTTTCCTGCTGCAATTTTGCTTTGGTCATTTACAATTACAGGATTTACGCTTATATTCGAAGCATTTGTGCCGGTAAAAAAAGTATTTATACCAATGGCAGCCAGAAAGTTTGAAGTATCGCCAGCAAATGAAAATTTATAGCCATCATTTGATATAATCTGGACATTGCCTTGAGTTATACCAGATAGAGTCATAGATATACCATATTGAGAAAAAGCACTATTGAATTGATTACTAATGGTTTCAAAACTATCATTTGCGTCGATCGGTATAGAAATAGTATTTACTAATTTATTATTTGAATCGTAAACATTTACACTTAATGTGCCATCTTTTATTGGTAAGTTAACACCAGCTTGTTCCGATTGATTAATTGGGTTTGTTGAGCTTATGATACCGTAAGTTCCCTGTGTTTGTATATATGCGCTAAGGCCGCTTCCTCCTGAATGCAGGATGTTTACTTGATTTATTATAGTATTTGAAAGTGTATTAAGGCTATTCATATAATCTGGAAGCTTTTTTGAAGCCATTTGTATAACAGCCCCAAGGCTACCCTGGGATATCTGTTTTGTTATATCTGTGAGGTTTCCAATTGAATCTTGAAAAAAAACATTGTTATTTTGACCATTAGTGGTTTTTGTTGTAAGTTTATTGTAAGTAGTGCCAGATACAATTGGCAGACCGCCAATCAATATTGTTAAATCTTCTTGAGAAGTTGATAAGGCTTGATTTTGATTAGATGGGGCATATGTATTAAACACATTAACATTTGCAATTTTTTGAAGCTGTTGAATTAACTGGTTTCTTTGGTCTACAAGCGTGTTTGCAGTTTGATTTGGTGCAAGAGTGGCTAGTTTTATTTCGTAGTTTATATTTGCTATATTTTTAGCTAAAGTATTAATTTGATTTACATATGATGTCATTTGTGAGTAAAGGTTATTTTGCAATTGCTGCAGTGAATTGTATGTTGATTGAATAGTTTGAGAAAGTGTTAAACCGCTTTGGATAACTTGCTGGCGTGCTGTTGCTAAATCTGGATTTGAAGAAAGTGATTGCCATGAGTTAAAGAAATTATTTAAAGCAGTGTTTAAACCAGTATTGTTTTGCTCATTAAATAAGTTTTCCACTTGCGTTAGTTGGTCGTTTAGCGTTTGATAATAAGATTGTAAACTCAATTGCTGGTTTAGCGTATTATCTAAAAGTTGGTTTCTTGCAGATATAATTGAATTAACCTGTGCCCCTAAACCAAAAGCGCCTATTTGAGTCATTTGTGGGTATTTTTCAACTATATTTGGAGATTCTCTGGTATACCCTGGTGTATTGGCATTTGCTATATTATTGCCAGTTATGTTTAGTGCGTTTTGTGCAACATTAAGTCCGCTTGCACCAATATAGAGACCGTCAAAAATAGAAGGCATACTATACCGTCCTTGTAAAATTTGATTTGTAGGGTATATATGCTTTGTTGTTGTAAGTTTGGTTTAATTGCATAAAGTTCGTATATAAATTAAGCATGGAAGTTGAAAAAGCTAAATGTTGCTTTGCAATTTTTTCATTTATACTGTTTTCATAAAGAAATTTGCTTGAAATTTCAATAATTTTGCTTTCATATTTTGATAAAAAAGCTTTTGAAACGCCTAATTTCTGTAGTTTATTTAGATTTGTATTTATATTATTCAGATGAGTTTCTTTTTCTTGAAGAACTGATAAAATACCATCTGTATCAATTGCAATAAGGCAAATCCTTTCTTTGCGTGAAATTTCTATTAAACATTCGAAAGCTCTCATAATATTTTCAATACAAAGTTCAAGTTGATTATCCATTTTTTAATGCCTCGAGTATGCTTTTTGCCAGTTCAGTAAGGTCTGGTTTGTATGTGCCATTTTCATATGATTTTTGCACTGATTCAAGACGCTTTTGGTGATTTACTTCCATATTGGACAGATTTGCAAGAAATTTTGCTACATCAGATATATTTACACTATCTTGAGTTATATTCTTTTTACTGTCATTAAATTGTATGTTTTGTTTTGTGTCGTTTTTTTGCGTTTTCTTTTGGTTTGTTAGAGCATCTATATTTGAACCGAGTACATCTATAATTTTCATTTTTTCACCCCCTTAGTCTAAATATCGGATGATAGCATAAAAATTTAAGCTTTTTCATAGTAAGAAATTACCTTTTGAATATATTTTTGTGTTTCTTTAAAAGGAGGTATTCCGTCAAATTTTTTTACATTGCCAATGCCTGCGTTATATGCAGCTAAAGCTAGCGGAATACTCTTTAAATGTTCAATCAAGTCGCTTAAATATTTTGTGCCGGCCATAATGTTTTGAATCGGGTCAAATACATTTGTTACACCAAGGCTTTGGGCAGTTTGGGGCATAAGTTGCATCAATCCTGCCGCACCTTTTGGAGAAACTGCTTTTGGATTAAAATCTGATTCTGCTTTAATAACACTTAGTATCAACTTTTCTGGTACTTTAAACATTAAAGAAGCCTGTTTTACAATTTCTTTAATGTCATTTGGTATGTTTGTTTTAAAAGGAATATAATTATTTTTATTAAGCTGTATGGGTTGCTGAATTTTTGGGGCTTTTATTTCTTCAACAGCCTTTTTTAAAGAGTTGAAAATTAAACTTGCAATCCCAAAACTGCTTGTGTTGGCAATTTGGTTTGCCAAAGCATTTTGATACATAGATCTATAAATACTATTTTCAGCTGAATTGCCGAGTGTGCTATCTTCTCCTATTTTCATAGTTTTTAACATCATTTCTATAAAGATTGCCTCAAAATCTTTTGATAATTGTTTTAATTTTTCTAAATTATGATTATTGTTTTGGTTTATTGTTCCAATACTTTCAACATTCATCTACATTACCTCAAGTGATGCATTCAGGCTACCTGCTTGTTTTAATGCTTCTAGTATAGCAATAATGTCATTTGGTGTTGCACCAGCTTTATTTAAAGCATTAACAAGGTCTTTTACTGTTGCGCCTTTGTAAAAATTTAAGAAACGGCTTTGTTCTTGATTAACCGTAATTGTTGGATTTTGTGTAACAGTTGTTTGACCGGCTGAAAGTGGTGGAGGCTGTGAAACTTGCCTGTTTGGGCTTATTGTTACGGTTAGATTGCCATGTGATACACTTACCGGATTAACTGTCACATTACCACCAATAACAACTGTACCTGTTCTTTCGTCTATAACTACTTTAGGTTTTACTTCATTTTGAACGGTTAATTGGTTTATTGCTGATACGAAACCTACTATATCGCCTTTATATAAATCAGGAACATTCACAACAACACTTCCAGAATCATTTGCATGAGCAATATATTGTTTAAAGTGGGAATTAATTGCCTGCTGTATTCGATTTGCCATTGTGAAGTCCGGATGATTCAGATCAAAATACAATTTATCCATCCCGGATAAATCAACTTCAACTTGTCTTTCTACTATGGCTCCATCTGGTATAATAGCTGTTGTAGGGAAATTTTGCCTTACGTTGCCCCCCGCTGTTCCAAAACTAAAACCACCAATAGATAATGGACCTTGAGCTACAGCATAAACTTTACCATTTGCTCCAACCAATGGAGTCATAAGAAGTGTGCCACCTTGTAAGCTTTTGGCATCTCCAATCGAAGCTACATTTACATTTATACGTGAACCTTCTTTAATAAATGGTGGAAGATTAGCTGTTACCATTACCGCTGCAATATTTTTTGTTTGTAGACTTGCTGTTAAAGCTGGTGGTAAATTTACATCAAAACGCTTTAGCATATTAATAACGGATTGTATTGTAAACTTTGCGTTTGTTCCATCACCTGTTCCAGCAAGTCCTACTACAAGACCATATCCAACAAGTTGGTTTTGCCTTACACCTCTAACATTTGTTATATCACCAATTCTAACTTCAGCTGCGTAAGAGTTTACACTATATAAAATAACCGTTATTATAATCAAAAATTTTAAAAAGGTCTTATGAGTTGCCATAGTTTTGCAAGCCATCCTATATTGTGCGTATCACTTACAACACCTTTGCCATTATAGTATATCTTGGCATCGGAAATCAAGTTGGAATCTATTGTGTTTGAGCTTGAAATATCATATTTGCTTATTATACCAGTTAATACAACTGTATTTTCTTCACCATTTGTATATACCTGTTTTTCACCTCTTATAAAAAACCTGTTGTTTGGTAATGCTTTTATAATTCTTGCCTCAATTGTTGCAGTTAGAGTATTGCTGGATTGATTTGTACCAGAACCTTTATAGCTATTTGAGCCACCAAAATTAGCTAAATTGTTGCTACCACCACTTGCTAAATTCAAAGCGCTAAATATACGGTTTTGCATGCCGAGCAAAGTGGTAAGACCACTATTTGTCGAGGAGGATTCACTTGTTTGTGTTTGAGAAGTATTTTTGCTTACTGTTTGTTCGCTTACAATTACAGTTACTAAATCTCCAACATGAGAAGCTTTAATGTCGCTTACAAGGCTCGAAGAATTATCACTCCATAAAGAACCCAAAGCAGTTTTATCACTTTCTTGTACAGATGGTTGATCTTTTACATATTGAGGCATCTTTTCGTAATTAGCTTTAATTTGAGCGCTTGAACACGAAGCAAGCATAAAAGCTATACCAATTAAACCAAGATGTTTAAACTTCATAGCCTACCTCCCGCTATGAATATTAGCAAAATTTATTCCAGAATTTAAAAACGAGTGATTTTTGTTGACATTTGTTAGATATATGATTATTATACTATAAAAACAAATAGAGAAGGAGGTGTGCTATGAAGAAATTAGTTCTTGCAATAAGTGGCGTAATATTTAGTTACAGCCTTGCGTTTGCTGGCCCTTATGGCTATGGTGGGTGTCCTGGTCCAATGATGAAAGGTTATGGACAGGCACAGTATCCGATCCAAAATATTGGCGAAGCAAAAGCAAAAGATATGATAAGACAATTTCTTGATTCAAATAATATGAAAGATTATAAAATTATAAATATACAAAAAATTCAGGTTCCAAGGGGCACTGCCTATTATGCTACAATTGAAGGGAAAAATAAACAACAGTATGAAATACATGTAAATCCATGGGGTTATGTAGTAGGACCATTTGCTTTGCCAAGATAATCTAAAACGGTCTAAGTGTGTGCGTTCCCACTATAATTTTTTTAATATTTGATAGTCTGTGTGTTTGGATTGTTCCAAATTTATCAAGACTGATAAATAACTTTTGGCATTCAAACTCACGAGTTGTAAAATCAACATATTCGATCTTTAATTGAGATTTGCAACTTGTAAGTGTGTGATTTATATTTATTGTTTTAATGTTTTTTAATTGTAGTTCTATGTTTGGTTTATGGCAGGCAATGATATTGTTTTTAATAATTCCCTGTATTGTTTGATTATTTATTGTAATAATTTTGTCAAAAGAGGGAAGTTGTTCTAATATTTGAGCAGCCCACGAGTTATTTTTTTCATTGCCTGATTTTTGATCTAAAAATTTATCTAACTCAGATAAATATATTATGCCATCATTAAATGACCTTATATTATCAATATTAGTTGATAAATTTAAAAACACAACAACACTTATAAACTTTATTGTTGAAAAACGATTATCTAAACGTAATAAATATTTCCTTAACTGTTTTGTAAAAAGAGTTGTTTTGTATAATGGATTTGGTAATTCTTTATATGTTTGATTTAAGTGTTTGTCTGTTTTTAGTTGTATAATTTTATTTTTTTTATAAGAATCAAATGTATCATTTTTAAAATTTGCTGCATAATACACAGTTCCTTTATAGTTTTTCATTTCTATGCAAAAGATTGTGTTGTTATGATAACAAATTGCATCAATTTCCAAAAAATGATTTTTGTTGTAAGGACTTTTTAGTATGCGATTGAAAAACACTTTATAATTTTTTTCTATTAAAAATTTTTGCAAAATATTTTCTGCGCCAAAACCAAATAGTTCTTTATTGTTTGATTCAATTAAGAATAATCTATCCCATAAATTTTTAAATACGCAAAAAAGAAACATTACACATTAATATCAATATTTACGCCTATTTGATTTTCTTCTTTTGGACAAAAATTTAAAATCTCACAAATACAATCATAGTCTTGAAAAAATTCTTTGTGGTCTTTTTTAGAATAAAATCTAAGCATATTTTTACCATCTTTTATAATTAGGTCGATTTCAAAATTATCCAGATTTTTTTTAAATTTTTTTAAAAAGAGCTTTTTATATTTATTTGAGGTTTTCTTTTGTGATTGTTTTTTCTGGGGTTGCTTATTTTGTCTATAAAAACTTTCTTCTTTTTCACTAATTCCTCTAAGTGCGTCAATTTTTTCAATAGCTAATGTTTCATCGTCCATTATAAAAAAATTCTAAAAATTTGGCTATTGTGTCAGGCAAGTCTTTTCTTTCACATATTATATCTATAAAACCTTTTTCCAGTAAAAACTCAGATCTTTGAAAACCTTCTGGTAATGCGTGTCCTATAGTTTGTTCAATAACACGTGGACCTGCAAAACCGATTAATGCTTTTGGCTCTGCTATAATAATATCCCCAAGCATGGCAAAACTTGCAGATACACCACCTGTTGTAGGGTCTGTTAATACAGATATATAAGGCAATCCTTTTTCGGCAAGTTTTGTTAATGCAAAAGAAGTGCGTTCCATTTGCATTAAAGATAATATACCTTCTTGCATTCTTGCTCCGCCAGATGAACTGATAATAACCAAAGGCAAATTATGTTTTATAGCTTTTTCTATAGCCCTTACTATTTTTTCGCCTGTTGCATAACCCATAGAACCGCCTAGGAAAGAAAAATCCATAACGACAATTACGCACGGTTTATCTTTGATAGTGCATGAACCACAGATTACGGCTTCTTTATTTGATGTTTTCTCAATCGCTTCGTTTATTCTGTCTTTATATGGTTTTAGATCTACAAAGTTTAAAGGATCTTTTGTTTTTATATTGGCATCAAATTCTTTAAAACTATCGGGATCAACCGTTATGTTTATGCGGTTTTTTGCAGATATCCTAAAGTAATAACCACATTTACATACCCAAAAATTACGCTGTAGCTCATCAATATAGGTAGTTTCTCCACAGGATGGACATTTAATCCATTTTTCTTCGTTTTTTTTCTTTTTTTTGAATAACATAAAACTCACCTTCTATATACAATTTTTCCTTTGTAAATGGTCTGTTCTACGCTTCCTACCAGCGTTTTATTATTAAACGGTGTATTTTTGCCTTTTGATTTAAATTCATTTGTATCTACTACCCATTGTTTATTGACATCAAGCAAAACAATATTTGCAAAAGAACCTTCAGATAGCGTACCTGCATCAAGTCCAAAAACTTTTGCAGGTTTAATAGTTAAAAGCTCTATAGCTTTTTGCAGGCTTATAATATTTTGTTTAACCAGATAGGTATTTACAATACCAAAAGCTGTTTCAAGACCACTTATGCCAAAGCTTGCTTCTTGAATTGGTACGTTTTTTGTATCAAGCTCGTGTGGTGCATGGTCTGTTGCAATAGCGTCTACGATATCTTGCCTGAAAGCGTTCCTGATTGAATCTAAGTCTTGCTTTGTTCTTAATGGCGGGTTTACTTTTGCATAGGTATTGTAATTATATACTTCGTCTTCTGTTAGCGCTAAATGATGAGGTGTTACTTCAAATGTTATATGTAGCCCTTCTTTTTTGGCGTTTTTTAAAAGTTCTACGGATTCTTTTGTGCTAACGTGACATATATGTAAATGAGCCTGACTAACTGCCCTTAGTATTTCTATATCTCGAGCTATCATTATGCTTTCGGATATGTTTGGTATGCCTTTAAGTCCAAGTTCAAAAGCAACTTTGCCTTCATTTATTACACCATCTTTAGAAAAGGAGAGTTCTTCTTCGTGTAAAGCAAATACTGTTTTGGTATCCTTTGTATAAACCAAAGCAGTGTATAACAAATTAGGATCAAATACTGGTTTTCCATCATCGCTAAAAGCAACACAACCGGCATCTTTTAGGCTTAAATAATTGCAAAGCTGTTTACCTTCCTGATTTCTTGTTATAGCGCCAATTGGGTATACATCGCAAAGTCCTGCTTTTAAAGCTTTGTTTTTAATGTAGGATACTACAAGCTCACTATCTATTGGTGGATTTGTGTTTGGCATACAGCAAATACTTGTAAAGCCACCAGCTACTGCAGCCAATGAACCTGTCTGGATAGTTTCTTTTTTTGTAAAACCTGGTTCTCTTAAGTGCGTGTGCAAATCAACAAAGCCTGGGCAGACAACAAGACCACTTGCATCAATTTCATTATCTATTGATATGCCGCTTGCATTTCCAACAAGTTCAATTTTATCGTTATTTATTACAATATCTGCAATCTTTTGAATATTATTTGCTGGGTCAATTACAAGACCTGAGTGGATAATAGTTCTCATATTTCACCTAATTTTTTTATTATAAGTTCATTAACTATCTTGGGGTCAGCTTTACCTTTTGTTGCTTTCATTACAGCACCTACAAAAAAACCTATTGTATTTTTCTTTCCAGCTTTGTACTGCTCAACTGCTTTGGGATTATTGGCTATTGCTTCATTAAGGGCTTTTTCTATAATACCTGTATCTTGAATAAGCGTTAAATTTTCTTTTTCTATAATTATTTTTGGCGAAAGGCCAGTTTCATACATTTTTGCAAAGACCTCTTTTGCTATTTTACCACTAATAACATTATTTTCAACTAAATTTATTAGTTCAGCTAAGTCGTCAGGTTTTATTAAAAGTTGTGTAATATCCTTATTATCTTTATTTAAATAGCCTAATGTCTCAGTTAAAACCCAGCTTAAGGCAGATTTTGGGTTTGATTTTTTTGCAACTTCTTCGTAAAAATCGGCAAGTTCTTTTGACTCAATTAGTGTTTTTGCGTCTTCTTCTTTTATATTGTAAGTTTTAACAAATCTGTTAAATTTTTGTAAAGGCAACTCTGGCAAATCACTTTTGATCAACTCCAAAAAATTGTCTTCAATAACAATAGGAACAAGATCTGGATCAGGAAAATATCTGTACTCGTAAGCTTCTTCTTTTGATCTCATAGGTTTTGTTGTAAAAGTTTTTTCATCAAAAAGCCTGGTTTCTTGAACAATTTCTTTATTATCCATGACTGTTTGGATTTGGCGCTCAATTTCGAACTCAAGAGCTTTTTCTACATGTTTAAAAGAGTTCATGTTTTTTATTTCTACTTTTGTGCCAAGCTCTGTTTGACCTTTAGGCTTAATTGATATATTTGCATCGCATCTTAGCGAACCCTCTTCCATGTTACCATCACAAATGCCAAGGTATCTAACAATCCTTCTTAAAGACCTTAAGTACTCGTAAGCCTGCCTTGGTGTGCTTATGGCTGGTTTTGATACGATTTCAAGCAACGGTACACCCGTTCGATTAAAATCTACAAGGCTTGAGTCGTGCGTGTGTATTGTTTTGCCCGCATCTTCTTCAATATGTATACGCTCAAGAGGTATTTTTGTAAAGCCATTCTCATCTTCAATCTCAACATAACCACCAGTTAAGATTGGCATTTCATACTGTGATATTTGATAATTTTTTGGTAAATCTGGGTAGAAGTAATTTTTTCTTGCCATTACAGAGTACTTGTTTATATTGCAATTTAGAGCAAGACCAAGTTTTACCGCAAATTCCACTACTTTTTTGTTTAATACAGGTAAAACGCCTGGCATACCCATACATATTGGGCATACATTTTCATTTGGAAGCAAACCAAATTTTGTTGAACAAGAGCAGAAAATTTTGCTATCTGTTAATAGCTGTATATGAACTTCTAAACCAATTGTAGGTTCGAATTCCATGCAGTGCCTCCTCTAATAAGGGTTTATAATAAAATCTTCAGATTGTTTAATATTTTTAAACTGAGCTTTAGAGCCCTGAGGTGTTTTGATATAAGTAACTTTTGATTCGATAATAAATTTTATTGCTATTGAGTAAATTTTGTGTTCAACTTTTAAAATTCTATCAGCAAGGCTTTCTGGTGTATCATTTTCATGCACGCTAACTGCGCCTTGTATTATAATGGGACCACTGTCAAGTTCATTTGTAACAAAATGTACAGTTGCACCGCTTATTTTAACACCAGCTTCTAAGGCTTGTTTTTGTGGGTGTAGACCTTTAAAAAGTGGTAAAAGGGATGGGTGTATATTTAAAATTTTACCTTCAAATGTGTCTACAAAACTATCATCTAGTATACGCATAAAGCCAGCAAGCACAATTAAATCGGGCTCATATGGCATAATGCTATCTATTAGTTTTTTGGCATATTCTTTTCTTGCGAGACCTTTTGGATCTAAAAAAATCGTTTGTATATTGTTTTGTTTTGCTATTTCAAGACCTGTGCATTGTTTGTCTGATACAACGCAAACAATCTGCGCTTTTAAAAACCCATTTTTTATATTATCCAGTATTGCTTTAAAATTTGAGCCTCTACCAGATAACATGCAAACTATTTTAAACAAACACCACCCTCTTTGACTACATTGCCAATTAAATAACTGTTTATATTGTTTGAATGCAGTTTATCAAGCACGATGTCCTTGTCTTTTTCATCAACCACTAAAACAAAACCAATACCCATGTTGAATGTTTTGTACATTTCTTCTTTTGAAAGTTTTGCAATATCAGCGACCAATAAAAATTCTTCTTGTGTTTTTATTGTGTTTGTGTAAATTTCGCAGCCAAGCCCTTCAAGGCAGCGGGGTATATTCTCAATAAAGCCACCGCCTGTAATGTGTGCTGCTGCTTTTATGTATTGTTTGACAAGCTTAACGCTTGTTACATAAATGATCGTTGGTGTTAACAAAATTTCACCAAGTGTTTTATTACTTACAATTGTATCTAGCTTATATTTTGCAATTTCAAAGAACGCTTTTCTTATCAATGAATAACCATTTGAATGAAAACCGCTTGATGCTATGCCTATTAGGCAATCACCTTCTTTAACATTACCTTTAAATAAATCTTCCTTTTTTCCAACACCCACACAAAAACCAGCTAAATCATATTCACCTTCGTTATACATTGAAGGCATCTGGGCGGTTTCTCCACCTGCAATAGCACAATTTGCTTGCTTTAAACCTTCTGCTATGCCTTTGAATATATCTTCCAATACTTTGTCTTCGACTTGACTATATGCTATATAGTCCAAAAAAAAAGTTGGCATAATGCCTGTTGTTATTATATCATTAACATTCATGGCAACTAAATCAATACCTACGCTATCGTGTTTGTTTGTAGCAAAAGCAATTTTGAGTTTTGTACCAACACCGTCTGTTGTGCTTGCAATTACTGAATCGCATCCAAACTGATTTAGGCTAAAGAGGCTGCTAAAACCACCAATTGTTGATATAAAACCTTCTTTTGGCAAATCTTTTGACAATCTTTTTATGCTTTCTATAAACCTGTTTCCTTTATCAATATCTACACCGCTATCTTTATAATTTATCATTTGGCTCCCTTCGATTTTTTAAGATTGGTTCAAAATTTTTATATACAATCATAATAATACCCGTAATGGGTATAGCAAATATTATGCCCAATATTCCATATAATTCGCCAAAAAATATTATAGCAACCAAAGCAAAAAGCGGATTTATGTTTATTGTTTTAGAAAAAATAAGGGGTGCAACGATATTTCCAATAATAAAGTGTATTGAGATAAACACCACACCTACTTCAAGTGTAAGCAGTAAGCTTTTATTTACAGCAATTGCAAGAAAAAGGGGAGGTATTATTGCTATCACGCTTCCAATATATGGTACAATGTAGGCGAGACCACTTAGTATAGCAAATATAATGGAGTACTCCAGCCCAACTATTTTAAAACCAATATATGTAAGAATTGTAACAAGCAATATTATAATTAAAAGCCCTTTTATGTAACCTATACTCATTTCGTAAATTTGTATAAAAACATTTAGATATGGCTGACCTAAAGTATAATATATAAACTTTTTCAAACTTGATCTATAGTAGTTTCTTGAAACAAGCATAAAATATGATATTATTGGCGTTATTACTAATGCCGAAAGAGCAGTTAAGCCTTTTATAATACTGAACATTGATGACAAAGCAAAGCTTGGCGCAGAAGTTTGTATATTGCTAACAAGATTATTTAGAAAAACTATAACTTCTCTTCTCCAGCCAAAGCGTGCCAGAATGGAATAATACAAATGATTCAATACATTTTCTAAGTTAGCAATAAGTTGAGGTATAGATTTATCCAGTTTGTTAATCTGTTGTACTAAAACAGGCACTATTAAAGAGAATATAAACACTATTAAAGATAATGCAATTAAAATGCCAAAAAGTGACGAAACCCACACAGGGATGCCAATGCGACTTGTAAATTTAACAAAAGGATAAATGCTTTCACTTAAAAAGTATGAAAAAATAAGAATTACTGTAAAAAAAACTACCTTAAAAAATAATAAATAAACTAACCCAATAATTAGGGCAAAAAATGCTATATGCTCAAAATACGTTTTTTGCTGGTTGTTGGTTAAAATTTATATAACCTCTTCTTCCTGTTTTTCTCTTAATCGTGCCCTAATTTCTTTTAGGCGTTCTTTTTCTTCCTGAATAGCTTTTTGAGCTTCTTCTATGTTTTCTATTAAAAATTTCTTTTTTTCATCAATATAATCTTTACCTTTTTCAATTAATTCTTTTGAGTTTTGAGCTATTTTTGAAGCCAGATTTTCTATTTTTTCTTCAATATTTTCTTTTTGCTGTTTTAATGTCTCAATACTTCTATCTTTTATTGTTGATAGTTTATTTTTAGCTTCATCTGATTTCTCAGATTTTAAAAACCATACTATCGCTGCACCTGCTGCAGTTGCCCCAATTAATGCAATACTCAGTAAGTATTTTTTACTCATCTTTATCTCCTTTGATTTTTTTTACAAAATTTACTATACCAAACAAATATGCATAAACCTCATCCAACTTTTCTTCAATCGATTCTACCCTATCAAATACATACTCAATGTGAGCTTTTGCTTTCTTATTTGTATCAATTACAAGATTGCTAACAGAATTTGAAGCTTCTTTTGCACCATCTAAAATATCAGAAAGTGTTTCTTTTGCCTTATTTGATAGTTCTTTTACACTAACAAGTATTTCTTTTGACATATTCATCATATCTGTTGCTTTATAAAACATATCTTTTGAATCAGCTACAAATGGTTGAATTTCTTGTTTGACCTCATCAATTTTTTTTTGTAATTTATTATATTGATTTTTAACCAAAATTAAAGCAACCAATCCTGATATAGCAAAACCTAAATAAACAACCGCTATAATAACCAGTGAAATCTCACCTATATTCATTAACTCACCTCCTAATTAGCTAATTATATAATGAAACCATTTAAAAATCAAATTTTTTTAGATAAATATTCTATTATTTCGCTTGCTGCTTCTTCAATAGACTTTTTTGTAACATCAATTTTTTTCCACGATGGGTGTTTTTTGTATAAATTTTCTGCGTATTCTATTTCTTCGTAGATTTTTGACATTTGTGCATAGGATTTAACACCGAGTTTTTTTGCTCGTTCTTGCCTTATCTCAAACAATCGCTGAGGACTAATGCTTAAAAAAAATATTTTATCCTGATTAACTCTATTTAGCGCATCTGGTAATTTTTCGTCCTTAATTATAGCAAAGTTTGCTACTTTGTAGCCTTCTTGTGATAGGTATATACTAAGCGGTGTTTTGCTGGTTCTTGAGAGTCCAATTAAAATAATATCTGCCTTGTCAAGATCCTTTGCACTTTTGTTGTCATCATGCATTACAGTGTATTCTATAGCTTTTATCTTTTCAAAATATTTGTCACTAATAGTATGTAAGAGTCCCGATGCCTTTATAGCTTTTTCCTGCAGAAATGTTTCAAATTTTTCTATAAAATAACCAAATAGATCCATTACTTCAATATTGTTTTGCATAAAAATATTTGTTATATTAAGTCTTAAGTCATTGTTTGCAATTGTTGCCACAATAAGCGGTTTTTCAATTAAGGCTTTTTTTAGTATTTCATTTGTTTTTGCGCTATTCACATTTCCAAAACGTCTGAGCACTACCTCTGATTTTGGAAAATGAACCAAAAATGCTCTAACAAATCTCAAAGCAGTTTCTCCAGTACCATCAGATATTACATAAATGTATTTCATTTAATTCTCCAAAACTTTTTTCAAAAAATAGAAAAACCATATTAAAATAAAACCTGTAACAGGAAATATTGGGTTTATAATTTTAGAGGATGCCATGGCATTAAATAGCATTAATATACCTAAAAAAGCTAAAGAATACAGTGTGCCTAAAAAAACCTTTTTTACAAAATCATCTTTTCTTGCAGAAATATTTGTACTCATAAATATCAGGCACGGTAAAATTGCAATAATACTCAATGCGTAAACAATCTTAAAGACGATTTCTGATACATATAAAAAACGATTGTGTTTTATGCTTAAGTATTTTTTGTAAAGTTCTATAATGTTAGGTGTTTGATATTCTAAGCCTTTTACAAAACTAATAAAGCTAAATTCGCTAAGTCTTAAATTATCTTTAGATGATAGATTAATGCTGTTTTTTGACAGGTTTATAATTGTGGATTTTTCCAGGACTAAACCAGATTTAGTAAATTTACCAGTATTAGAAAAAATTACTTTTTTAATAATATCTGGACTTACAATATATGCTTCTATATCGCTTGCCATTTTTTGATTGTAAAAAATGGAATTAATTTTTACAAAAACATCGTCTTCTTTTGCCCAGAGGTTCTGATTTTTATTTTCTATATAAATTTCTCTAATAAGCAAGGCTTTATCGTATGTATATGGAACAATAAAATTATCCAGTGTAATCATAAAAAAAACCAAAAAAATAGCTATTGTGTAAATTGGTTTTGCTATTTTAAGTGTGCTTATACCACTATTTTTCATAGCTAAAATTTCGTTTGTATATGCCATGTATCCTAATGTTATAAGTGTGCTTATGCTAAATACGAATGGTAGCAAAACATAAGTCATCTTGGGCGTATATGCAAGGTAGTAAGATAAAGCAAATGATAGTTTTACTTTATTAGAAATAATTGTTGATAGATTAAAAAGAGAGTTT